>JAJZLA010000024.1 GCA_021803845.1 bacterium
ACTGGTTTAACGGACATATCTAAACAGCCTAAAAAAGTTTTAATAAATATCGACTTAAAACGACCCGAAAAATTACTCGAAAGTACCGTTTTAATAAGAGACCTTCATAATAAATACAATAATTGGGATTTATATCTCGTTTCGGACGACTGGAAATTTTTCGACGAAAATATTTATTTAAAATACTGCTCCGCCGACCCTCTTTCGGAAAACTTCGACTATGTTATCTATATCGACGATTTTAACCCTTTCCCGGTTATAGATTATGAATTTAAAAGCCTTAACGGCCGCAAACCCGATTTATTTTATTCTCAGGAAAATCTGACTAATGTTCGTGCTTTTTTAGATAAGCATGGCATAGCTGGAGACGAATTTTTTCTTATTATGGATGCCGCTTTCATAGATATAAAAAGCAGGGAAAATATTTTAGAAAAATTTAAAACCGACTTTCCTTATATCGTTAAAATCGGCTTTAAAACGCTTGTTGCCGGAGAAGATTTTAACGATTTAACGCTAAAAGATAAAGCATTGCTTTTACAACTTTCGTCTTTTTATGCAGGCGGCGGATTTAATTATTTTCTTGCCGATGCCTTATATATCCCGTCTTATAATACGGGTTCAGGCGCGATTAATTATAAAAGGCGGCATAAAGCCGAAAGTTTTGACGTATCGATCGTCATACCGGTATATAATAATTTTAGCTACACTAAGCAGTGTATTTTTTCTATATTTAAAAACCATCCCCTGTTAGATTTTGAAATAATTATAATAGACAACGGTTCAACCGATAAAACAAAGGAATATTTTGCTAATTTTCACGGTTTAAAGAATTTTCGCTTTATTTCAAACGATGAAAATTTAGGATTTGCAAAAGCATCTAATATGGGAGCGAAAGTTTCAAATTCCGAAAATATTTTATTTTTGAATAACGATACGGTAGTTTCAAAGGGAGCTATAGACGAAATTTATTATTCCGTGAATTCTGACGAGGCAAAATCTTTAAAAATAGGCGCCGCAGGTCCTCTACTGTTATATCCAGACAAAAAAATTCAGGAAGCCGGCATAATGTTCGAAGAACGGTTAGTTCCTTATAATGCCTATTCAAGAATGGATATATCAGGTTGCGGGCAATCGGATATCAAGAATGCAATTTACATAAGGAGCTATAATGCGCTTACTGCGGCATGCCTTATGCTCAAAAAAGAAATATTCGAGGCGGTTGGCGGTTTTGACGAGGGCTATATTAACGGTTTCGAAGACGTGGATTTATGCCTTAAATTGCGCGAAGCGGGTTACATGCTTATATTTAATCCGAAGAGCATAATATTTCATTTTGAAGAAAAAACGGTGGGCAGAAGAAAGCACGATATTGAAAATATTAACCTCTTTATGGAAAAGTGGAGGCTCAAATATAAAAGAGATAATTATATATTTGCCGAAATGGATAATTTGTTTATCTCGAATAAATTTAAAAATGACATTTCTAAATATATTATTTCGTTAAACAGTTTTAAATCCATCGAGAATGAAATAGATTTTCTGACCTTAAATAAGAAATATAAAGAAGCATTAAAACTTTGCGGCGATATTTTAAAATTAAACGAATATAATATAAGAATTTATAAAAAAAGAACAGATATAAAACGAAGTTTTGACATATTAGAATCCCAAAAGGATATAAAATCGTTACTTAACGAAGAAGAAAAATTACTTTTTGCTTACAGAACATTAATTAATAATATAATTAAACATAATAAAGGCATAAAAGTATCGTTTGAGCAGAATGAAATTTATAAAGTATGGATTAAATATAAAGAGCCTTCCATAACGGAACTTGAAGTACAAAGAGCCTTTATATTCGAATTTAAACCGAAAATAAGCATTATTATGCCTACCTATAATACTCCAAGAGAATATTTAACCAAGGCGATAGAATCCGTAATC
Source organism: bacterium (assembly GCA_021803845.1). The sequence goes on from JAJZLA010000024.1 coordinate 1,945, forward strand.
AGCCAGACTTATCCAAACTGGGAGCTTTGCATAGCAGACGACGCATCTTCAGAAATTCACGTAAAAGAAATTTTAAAATATTACAAGGAAAAAGACGAAAGAATTAAAGTTATTTACAGAACCGAAAACGGCCATATTTCCAAAGCGTCTAACAGCGCGCTTTCTATTGCGACTGGAGATTATATAGCCCTGTTAGACCACGACGACGAACTGCCCGAATCCGCTTTATTTTTTGTGGTAAAGGAAATTAACGAGCATTCTGACGTAAAGTTAATTTACAGCGACGAAGACAAATTGTATTTCGACGGAAGCAGAGTCCTGCCTTATTTTAAATCGGACTGGAATCCCGACCTTTTTTTATCTCAGAATTTTATTAGCCACTTAGGAGTTTATAAAAAGTCGATAGTCGATGAAATCGGAGGTTTCAGGGAAGGATACGAAGGTTCGCAGGATTACGACCTTGCTTTAAGATTTATAGAAAAAATAAAATACTCCGAAATCAGGCATATTCCAAGGATTTTATACCATTGGAGAATGACGGAAGGTTCTACCGCCGTTAATGTCGAAAATAAATCATATGCGGTAATAGCCGCAAGGAAAGCAATTCAGGAGCACCTTGACAGAATGCATATAAAAGCTAAAGTAGTAGAAGCTCCATTATTGCCTATGCATAATCGCGTAATTTACGATATAGATAAAAATCCGCTTGTAAGTATAATTATACCGACATATAACGGTTACGACATATTAAAAAATTGCATTGACGGCATAATCGAAAAAACCTCTTATAAAAATTATGAAATTATAGTCGTTAATAACAACAGCACCGAAGAACAAACTATTAAATATTTGGAATATATTAATGCTTTAGACAATATAAAAGTCATTGATTACAACAAGCCTTTTAATTATTCGGCCATTAATAATTTTGCCGTTAAATCAGCCAAGGGTGATATACTGGTTTTATTAAACAATGATACAGAAGTGATTAACGACGACTGGTTAAGAGAGATAGTTTCCCATGCCTTGCGTCCTGAAATAGGAGCTGTTGGGGCCAAACTTTTATATCCGGATGATACTATTCAGCATGCAGGAGTTGTTATTGATAAGTTTGGCGAACATCTCCATGTCTTTCGTGGACTTAATAGAGATGACGCCGGTTATTTGGGAAGAGCAAATTTATTGCAAAATTATTCGGCAGTTACGGGAGCATGTATGGTTTTAAAAAAAGAATTGTATATGAAAGCAGGCGGTATGGACGAGAATTTGCCGATAGTTTATAATGATATAGATTTTTGTATTAAAATTATGCAACTTGGATATTTTAACTTATTTACTCCTTATTCAGTTTTGTATCATTACGAATCTAAAATAAGAGGATATGAAGATACCGAAGAAAAGAAATTGAGACTTAAAAAAGACTTGGATTACTTAACGAATAAATGGAAAAAAACGCTTGAGGTTGATTTTGCTTACAACATTAATCTATGCAGCGTCCCAGGCAGTTTGTTTTCGATAAAATTGCCTGAAGAATTATTAGCGCATTATTACATTGTAAATTTTCAATATTAGAGTTTACATAGGAGACATTGATAATGAAATTTAAAGAGTCTGCTCTTGCGCATTTTTATTGCAAAGGCGAAGGCTTGGAAATAGGCGGTTCGGCTCATAACCCCTTCGGATTGAATACAAAAAACGTCGATTTTACAAAAGATATTACTAATTGTAAACAAGAAGAAATAAAATTATGTGGAGAATATCTGCCTGTCGATATCGAATCGCCCGGAGACGATATACCTCTTCCGGACAATTCGGTAGATTTCATAGTAAATTCGCATGTCATAGAACATTTTCAAGATCCAATGAAAGCACTTTTAGAATGGTATAGGCTTGTTAAAAAAGGAGGAATTATATTTATAATCGCCCCTCATAAAGAAAGAACGTTTGATAAAGACAGGCCGCGAACTAAGATAGGCGAATTAATAGACAGGCATTCCGGCAAAATTAAGTATGATAATGATACACATGCGCATTATTCTGTCTGGATAACGGTAGATTTTATAGAACTAATAAATTATATGAATTATAACGGAATATTTCCAAATCCGGTTGTCATTGAGACGGTTCAGGATGTCGATGATAAAGTCGGCAACGGATTTACTGTTGTAATTAGGAAGATTTAATTTTAAAATATAAATATGAATGAATTGCAATTTTTTAAAGAAACAATAAAAAAATCTGGTCTTTTTGATGAAGAATTTTATCTAAATTTATATGCCGATGTTCAAAATAACAATATAGACCCAATCGAGCATTATTTAAAATTTGGTTGAAAGGAAGGCAAATATCCTTCTGTAAAGTTTGATACTTGGTCATATTTAGACGCTTATCCTGACGTGAAAGAATCGGGAATGAATCCTTTATTGCATTACATTTTATTCGGCAAGAAAGAAGGAAGAAATGCTTTTGGAAATAATAGTAAATCAAATGGCATTCAAGATTTGAAATTTTTCATTTACGCACCGCCTTTTGACGAAAATAGCGGCTGCAATATAGTGTTGCATAGATTATGCGATTTATTAAATAAACAGGGGGAACGTGCATATATTTGGCTATGGGGAGGTCAGTCGCAACCTCACAAAAGCGGAATCTGCGAAAGATTCAACACTCCTTTTGCAAAACTTTCTGATTTATCCGATAATACGATTGTGGTTTATCCAGAAGTTGTTAGCGGCAATCCCTTGAAGGCAAAAAACGTCGTCAGATGGTTGCTTTATACTGCACCCATTGTCAAGACATTTTTTTTAGTTTTCTTATTCCTTCTTATTCATATTTATTTATATAGTCTTTCAGGGGGGTCAGGGGGGATGTGCCCCCCGCATTTAGCCCCTCTTATTCATGCCGCTTTTTCAAAATATTCGTTATAGACCTTTAGGGGCGGTTTATAGTCTAAAGACGAATGAAGCCTGTGGTTGTTATATTTATGGATATATTTTTCTATCCCGGCTCTTGCGTCTTTTAGAGTCTCATAACTCGAAGGATATATGTTATCGTATTTTTAATAGTGCGCCAGAATCTTGCGATAAATATATTATCGATAGCACGGCCTTTAGAGTGTATAATCCGCATCCAACTGGACACCCTTTACGTTTTTAACTGGACACCCATTACGGAAATTACTGGACACCCTTTTCGCAATTAATTTGATATTTATTTAATAAAAAAGTGGTTGGTTTTTTATTAACTTTTTTTATTGTTAAATTGCAAGTAAATTCACCCGGCAAATTGCATTTATTTTCACCCTCCTTAGATTAATTTAAAATACTAATTATAATAAAAATAAATTATTACTTGCCGCTTATTTTTGATTTATACACCCCCTTTTTTTGTCGTAATTATAATAGCGGCGTAGCCGCTATTATAAAGTTTTATTTAAAGTTAAATCTTTTATCCTGTAACTTGTACAGGTTATCCTGATAACGTGACAGTGATGAAGTATCCGGTCTATTATGCCGGAACTCAGTACTTTAACAGAAAGCAGTGTGCTTCTTTGGTCGGAGTCGCTCCGTTTAATAAAGACAGCGGCAAGTATAGTGGCAAAAAAAGCATATGGGGCGGAAGATCTTTCGTAAGAAAGATTCTGTTTCTGGCGATATTATCGGGGGTAAGACACAACGAACCGATAGCTGTATTCTACAACAGGTTATTATCTAAAGGCAAGCCTAAAAAGGTTGCAATAGTAGCCTGAATGCGAAAATTAATAACGATATTAAACAGCATGATGAAAAACGATAAAATGTGGGACGCAACTATGTTATCTGCTTAATAAAATATTTGGAAATTTATAGAAAAAAATTAATTAAATTGAAATAAAATAACCAAAAAATGGATTTTATATTTTATTAATTATTTCAATAACTTACATTAAATATTTTACTTGACAAATAACACAGTTGCTGACACCTCCTTCGGAATTCCTTTATAACCTCTATATTTTTTGCCGAAAATTCGGCCTGCTCTATAATTATTATTTCGTTGATTATTTTATTGATATTCACGGCGGAAGTTTTTATTTTATGCTTTTTAGACAATCCCAGAAGTTCTTCTATGAGATTGTTGATTCTTGCCGATTCTTTTATTATTATTTCAAGAAAATTATTCAAATCCGGCTCGTTGAATTTTCTTTTTAAGTAAGGCGCGGAAGTTTTATTTCCGCCGAGAGGATTTCTTATTTCATGGGACATTTCGGCAATAAACCGCGACAGGTCTTCTATCCTTTCTTCGCTTTTGATGTTATGGTCCATTTCTTTGAATCTCGTAATATCTTTTAACTAAATTAACAGATGCGGTTTATCCCCGTCGGTAATTTTAGATATTTTCAGTATTACATATCTTGCCTGCCCCCGGTTTTTATTTTGAAATTTATATTCGAATTCTATGAAACCTTCTCTGGTTTGCATAACGTTTTTTACTTTTTCTTCGATATAGGCGTTATCGTTGAAAAAGCGACTAAGCGTTAAGACGTTTAAGAATCTGTCGGAATATCCGGTAAGTTCCTGCGCCGGAAGGTTAAAAACTTTAAAACGATGTTTTCGTCGAATAGAATAACGGAATAGTTTAAATTGTTCAGCATTAAGCTGTTTATGTCCATCGTTTTAACAGATAAATGGTTTATTCCTGCAATCCTGTATTCCGGGGTTTAATTATATCATTAATTTTGCCGTTTGGGCAAAGTTATTCCATATCCCCATCCTATTCATTGCCAATATACAGCCATTGTTTGTTAATTCATTAATTTACAAAAACTTGGCGAAGACTAATTTTATTTTTTTATTCTTGCAAGTTTGTAAAATATTTGATATAAATTTAATAGCAATTAAGACAATTAATCGGATTGATAGGTTGTAATAGCCAGTGTATATTTAATTTTGTTAATGTTAATATAATATAAAATAAATAAAGTAAAATATAATGGGAAAAAATAAAATTTTCGAGGGATTCAGGGTATTAGCCAAATATAAATATCTAATATGGATATTGTCATTTAAAGAGCTTAAAATTCAATATAGAGGGTCGTATTTAGGCTTTTTCTGGTCTTTAATGAACCCGCTTTTATTGCTTATAATTTACACTTTTCTATATGTCGTAGTTTTTCATAATCCCGTGAAAACATATACGGTCTATTTATTTTGCGGACTTTTGCCGTATTCGTGGCTTCAAAGTTCAGTTATAATCGGAACAGGTTCTATAGCAGGCTCCAGCAGTCTCGTATCCAAATCTCTTCTGCCTCCTGAAATTATCGTATTTTCCAAAGTAGGTGTCTACTTTTTAAATTTTATTCTTTCTCTGTCGGTTCTTATTATATTTATTTTATTGTTTAAAGTTCGTATCGGTTTTACTCTCGTCTATTTTCCTTTATTAGCTTTAATAGAATTTTTCCTTACCGCCGGAATTACTCTATTTTTATCCGCTCTTAACGTTTTTTACAGAGATATACAGTTTATCATTATGAATTTGATGACGTTTTTGTTTTTCTCGCTGCCCATTATGTATTTTGACAATAATCTTCCTCCAAAAATAAGGCATATTATATATTTAGACCCGATAGCTTATTTAATGAAATGTTTTCAGGATATATTTTATTTCAATATGTCCCCGCCCCTTTTTATGTACTCGGCGTTTTATTAATTTCCTTGTTGTGTTAAATTATAGGCTATTCTTATTTTGCCTCAAGAAAGGAGCTTTTTAGTGAGTTCGTATAATTCGGAATATGCAGTCGGGGTAAATAATATAACAAAAATATTCAGAAGGCTGTCTTCCCATACCACTTTAAAGAGAGCCTTTATAGACGCCGTTACGTTTAATAAAAATAAGCAGGTAAAAATATTAAAATTTACGGCTTTAAAGGACGTAAACTTTAACATAAAACGAGGCGAAACCTTTGGAATTATAGGTCCTAACGGCGCCGGAAAAAGCACTCTTTTAAAGATACTTTGCGGAATAATGAGACCGACGAGCGGAAAAGTCGCCATAAACGATTCTTTGTCCGCACTGCTTGAACTCGGCACGGGTTTTCATCCCGAACTTACAGGCAGGGAAAACATTTTAATCAACGGGTTAATCTTAGGCTTAAGCAAGAAAGAAATAGAATCAAAATACGACGAGATAATCGAATTCAGCGGCATAAAAGACTTTATAGACGAACCTATAAAAACATATTCTAGCGGAATGGCGGTGAGGCTTTCTTTTTCGGTTGCAGTAAACGTGAACCCCGATATTTTAATTTTGGACGAAGTTTTAGCCGTAGGAGACGCCGAATTTCAGGCAAAAAGCAAAAAAAGGATAGAATAATATATAAACAGCGGCAAGACAGTCTTGCTGGTAAGCCATGATAAAGCCGCTATATTGAATTACTGCTCCGAAGCTCTGCTGTTATATAAAGGAACCGTCTTGACGAGAGGAAAGACGGAGGATGTAGTCGGCAGGTATGAAGAAGTTGAATCGGTTAAGGCTACAGTATTATAATGTTGTTGAAATAAAAATTAAAAAACAAAAACTACAAAATGAAAAAATATCCTTCGGTTAGTATATTGATTCCAACATATAATAGGGCTTCTCTATTAGATAAAGCAGTAAAATCTGCTTTAGAACAGGATTATCCGAATTTAACTGTCATAGTATCTGATGATGCGTCAACTGATAATACAAGTAACATTATTGCAAAATATTTAAAAGATGCAAGATTAAAATATTACAGAAATGATGAAAATCTTGGAGCAGTTAAAAATGTCAGAAAAATTATTTACGAATATACAAATTCTGATTGGTTTTTATTGACAGCAGATGACGAGTATCTAACAGATATATTATATATATCTAAATGTATGGCCCTTACCGATAAGTATGAAAATTTGGTGCTTATAAGCGGAAATGTGGAGTTGCATTTTAAAGAAAGCGGTAAAATACATAGACAAACAATGACTCGTCCTGAATGTGTAAGCGGTAAATGGTTTTTTTTAAATTGGAATGATTATAATTATCCTCCTGCTCCTTCATCCATAATTAAGACCAATGTCTTGAAAAATTTTGATAATCTATTTAAAAATGGTATTACAGATGATTTCGAAGCATATTTAATGCTGTGTTTGAGTGGAGATATTGGATTTATAAAAGATATAGCTGGAGTATTTACTGTTCATTCTTCTAACGAGGGAATCGGAAAACTTAACGCGGACAGTATAATAAACAGTTTATATTGCATAGAAAATCCATATAATTATGCAAAAAACAGACAAGTTTTTTCGAAAGAACTTATCGAAAATTGGCGAAAAAAAATGATAGCTAATTTTTTAAAGGGTCGTATCGAACAATTAACTACCTGGAACAATGACGAAAAAGAAGCAAATCGTCTTAAGCAAAGGATAAAAAAAGAATTTCCTTTTGTTTTAAATAATTTTTATTTGCAACTATTTGTAGATAAAGGAGAATATTTCAAAGAAAAAGACAGTATTAAACAAAGTTATAATAACGAGGAATCTATTTATATTTTTGATTTATCAGGTTATAAAAATATTTATCAAATTAGATTAGACCCATTAAACGAAAGTGTTGTTATAAGTCTTGGAAATTGTTATTTGATTTCTAAAAGCGGAGAAAAATATAAATTAAAAATTAAATCTCATAATGGCGAACTTTTTGAAAATATGTTTTATTTCGGACATAATGATCCGCAGATTATTTTATATCCTGAGACTAATGAAAAAGGTTTTGATTTTATCAAAGAAGCAATATTTGAAATAAAATATCACTTTATTGAAGACTATATTTGATTTGACATTTAATCAAAATCATAATATGTAATAAATATATAATATGAAAAAATATATTAAATTAAAACCCCATCACAACTACGTCGCCTTTTTCCTTACTTTATCCTGCAACCTCAAATGCCCTTACTGCATAAATATCCATAACGGCGGTTCCCGCGTTTCACAGGCTCATAGAAATGGGCTGACTGCGGAAGAATGGATTAAAGCCGCAAACAGGCTCGTATTGAGAGACGATTTGCCGCTTACGTTGCAAGGAGGCGAGCCGACATTTCATAAAGGTTTTTATAAGTTCGTTAATGAGGTAAAACCTGATATTAAAATGGATTTGCTGACTAATCTTATGTTTGACGTAGATAAATTTATCAAAGAAGCGCCGGTTTGGAGATTTAATAGAATTGCTCCTTATGCTCCTATAAGAGTCAGCTATCATCCGGGGCAAAACGATATCGACGAGTTGATTAAAAAAACTTTAAAACTAAAGTATGCAGGGTTCAACATCGGCCTTTTCGGCATACTCCAGCCTGACGGTTCCCTTAGAGACCATATACTTAAAGTTAAAGAAAGATGTCTTGACATAGGAATAGATTTCAGAACTAAAGAATTTTTAGGCGAGTATAACGGCAAACTTTACGGAACTTTTAAATATAAAAATTCCGTAAACGCATCGGAATTAAAAACCTGCGAATGCAGGACGACGGAACTTATAGTCGATCCTTCAGGTTATGTATATAAATGCCATGCCGATTTATATAAAGAAAGAAATTCATATGCCCATATCCTCGACGAAAACTTAAACGAAGATATGATTGACGAATTCCGCTCCTGTTCTTTTTACGGAGACTGTAATCCCTGCGACGTAAAGATAAAGACAAACCGTTTTCAAGAATACGGTCATACGAGCGTAGAAATTATAAATATAGGAAAATAATATTAACCTAAAACAAAATATGGACAAATTTCTAATCGACGGACATAAACTATACTGGCACTTAGACAGGGTTCAAGAATGGCAGGAAAAAAAATATATTTCTCCAATTTATCTTGAAGTGTCCCCCGTTTCATACTGTAATCAGAGGTGTATTTTTTGTGGCGTA
>JAJZLA010000025.1 GCA_021803845.1 bacterium
GCATATTTAAAACATAGTATATCACATAATACAGATATTTTGAAAAAATTATATAACCTACGACAAACGAACCGAACGAAGACAGAAGAACGGCGCCTGCCGCTAAATTTTTAACCGCCTCTATTCCGGGAGAGTATTCTTTAGATACGTAATCGGCCAGATATTCTATGGACGTATTCAAAGTTTCGGCAAAAAGAACGAAGAAAGCGGAAATAAATATAAGAAGAACGTCTGTTTTAGAAACCCTTAAAAAAAGCGCGAGGAAAATAGCGAGGAGAGCCGCCGTAAAATGGATCCTCATATTTTTTTCGGTTTTTGTAGCTAATATTATGCCTTCTATAGCCGCATTAAAAGATTCCAACCGATTTTGCGGAACAGGTTTCATAATTCTTTATATAAAAAATTCTGCATATATTTCATTTCTTTATCGTAGCCGGGGTCGTCTAAATCCAGCTTATGCTCCTCGTCATGGGCATATCCGAAAAGATGGAGAATTCCGTGGATTATTAATAGCGCGAGCTCCCTGCCAAATCCTTTTTTGTAATACTTTTCATTATTTTTAGTATTTTCGTCCTGTTCCAGCCCGTCCGAAGTTACCCAATCGGATTTCTCCCAAAAATGCCCGTATCTTATGAAATTTTTTTCTGCGGCGGAAGGCGCGATATATATCTCTCCTATATAAAAAATATCCCCTACCCATTCTTTTATTTCGAAAGACAGGACGTCCGTCGCTTTATCTTGATTTCTGTATATCTTATTTAATTTTTTAATATAGTTTTCCGAACAAAAAATTATATCTATTTCGTATGAACCGCAATAAAGCTTTTCTATCGAATTTTTAACGATATAACGGACTGACTTTCGATTTATTTTCAGCTTTCTTTGGGTATTCGCTATATTTATTACGGTTTTCATCTGCTTCATGCTTATCGCCTTCCTCAACAGGTTTGCCCGCATACGGTATCCTCTGGTGAAAAACGGAATTCAAAACTTTTACGAAAGCGTCGCCTATGGAATGGAGGTCTTTCAAGGTCAGTTCGCATTCGTCGAGCTGTCCGTCGCTGTAAATTCTGTTTATAGTCTTTCTGACCATAAGTTCCAGTCTCGAAGGAGAAATGTTGGCCATCGTTCTCGATATCGCCTCGACCGAATCCGCCAGCATAATTATACCGGCTTCCTTGGTTTGAGGTTTTTTGCCGCTGTATCTGAACGCATCTTTCGACAGATTTCCGTCTTTATTTTCATTGAAAGCCTTTTCATAGAACGCTCCTATCATAGACGTTCCGTGATGCTCGCCGATTATATTTTCTATTTTATCCCCTAATTTATATTTTTTTGCAAGTTCCTGTCCGTCTTTTACGTGAGATGAAATAATTAAACTGCTCATGGTCGGGGAAAGCTTGTCGTGCGGATTTTCCGAATTCGATATATTTTCGATAAAATAATTAGGCTTGGTTATCTTTCCTATGTCGTGATAGAGGCTCGCTACTCTGGCCAAAAGCGGATTAGCTCCGACCGCCGAAGCGGCTGACTCTGCAAGTGTGGCCGCCATTATAGAATGCTGATATGTCCCCGGCGCGACTATGGAAAATTGCCTTAATAGCGGGTTATTGGAACTGGAAAGCTCAAGAAGTTTGAAATCGGTCGTAAAATCGAATAATTTTTCGAATAAAGGTATAAGTCCTATAACCATTATAGAAGAGATAATACCCGACAAAAATGCAAGTACGATACTGTATATATTTTGTATATTTATCAGGTTCAGTCCTATCAGCGCAAATGCCAGGACCATAAAGCTGTTTAAAAATCCGGTAATAACGCCCGCTTTAAAGACGCGGCTCCATGAAGAAAAATCGAAGACCTCATATGAGGCTATAAAACTGCCGGCGAACGTATATATCATGAAAAAAATCGAGTTTTTAAAAATTATAGAGGTCAGAATAGAAAAAAGAGCTATATAAACGACCGAAACCTCCGAATTCAATATTATTCTTATTAGCATAGGTCCGAACGCAAAAGGAATTAAATAATAAATATCGTTCCTGTTTATGAAAGGAAAATATAGAGAAAGGGCTTTCGAGAAAATAATACCGGCTTTAATAACTAAAATAGAAGATAATAAAATAGTTATAATAAAAACGACATTTTTAAAGTCTAAGGAATTTCTAAATTTCTTTATATATCTATATGGAAATACATAAGACAGCGACAAAAGCATCGCGATGACGAAAAACAATCCTATAAGGGACGGTATATTATTTTTTAGCTTAAATTCGGCATCGTATGTATTTAATTCAAGCGCCTTCGATTTAGTTATAAGTTCTCCGGCGTTCACTAAAAGCATTCCTTCGTTTATATGTATATAAATCGGTATGTTTTCCTTTTTAATATCCTCTATTTTTTTAAGAGTGAGATACTTTGAATATACGATATCGGGTTTTATCATCCGATAAACCAATCCGTAAATATCGTTCTGCATATAAGGCGGCAAGAAGCCAAGATATTTTTTAGTATAATAATAGGTAAAGCCTTTCTCTTTTTTTAAAGTAAAAAATATTTGGGGGTAATTTACGGTTTTAAGCCTGTTTGTTATTATATTTTTAATTTCTATCTTTTTATCGCTTTCGGGCAGTTGAGACAGCACCCCTTTTTTATAAATACTGTAAACTATTTTTAAAATATAAGCCTCGATATTTTTATTGTAATTCAAATAGTAAAACTCGTTAAGAACGGACTTGTCCAATTTTATTCCTAATTTAGCGGCAAAGATATTTTCGGATATATCCATATTTTGCCTGTTCTGAGCATGGCTTTCTTTGTATGACCTTGCAAAAGCGAAAGCCCTGCTTATTTTTCTTGAAAGTGTTGCTTTTATCTCCGGATAATATAAATAAACATCGGGGCTGTTTTTGATTTTCTTCTTCAGGATGGCGTTAGTCGCTTTTACGTTTACGTATCTGAAACTCTTTTTGGCAATTATGGTTTTTGTTGCTATCTCTCCGGCTTTATATTTATTTTTCATAAACTCCATTCCATTATAAAGCAAAAAAGTTAAAAATATAGCGGAGATTAAAAGCAGGACTAATAGCGGGGTATAGCGGTTTTTAATTTCTAAAGTATTATTTTTTAGAAATTCGAGAAATTTCGTTCGTTTCATATGCTTTAATTATATTTTGAACAAGTTTATGCCTTAATACGTCGGTTCCGTTAAAATTAACTACTTCTATGCCGGCTATGTTCATCAGAATTTTACTCGCGGTTATAAGTCCGGATTCTTTATCGTAAGGCAGATCGGTTTGTGTTATGTCGCCGTTTACGACAATCTTGGAACCCGAACCTATTCTGGTAAGCATCATTTTCATCTGTTCGTTTGTGGCATTTTGCGCTTCGTCAAGTATTATAAAAGAATTATTCAAAGTTCTTCCCCTCATAAATGCTATAGGGGCAACTTCTATCACATCCGAATCTATAAGTTTTATGGCTTTTTCAAATTCTAACATCTCGTAAAGGGCATCATAAAGCGGCCTTAAATAAGGATTTATTTTCTGCGAAATATCTCCGGGAAGAAAACCTAGTTTCTCGCCCGCCTCAACCGCAGGACGGGTTAATATTATTCTGTCGAACAGCTTTTTTTGAAATAAAGATATCGCGCATGCCATAGCAAGATAGGTCTTGCCGGTTCCAGCCGGTCCTACGCCGATAACTATATCGTTTTTATAAATAGCGTCGGTATATTTTTTTTGATTTGCGGTTCTCGGCGTTATAACCTTTTTTCTGGGGGTTATCAGTATGGTAGGATAAATCTGCGTGCCGATATCGGATCCCGGATTTTCAATTTTAAGCTTGGCTAATCTTATTAAATCGTTATCGGTTACAACTTTTCCGTTTTTATACAGAATTATCAGATCGCGTATAAAACTCGCGCAAACCTCAACGTTGCCGCTATATCCCTTAACCAGCAGCATATTGCCCCTAACGGATATATCCACTTTGAATTCGTTTGCTATAATATCTTTTATATTTGCGGACGGACTGGAAAATTTATTAAAAAGTTCTAAATCTTCCAGTTCTACCTTTTCTATATGTAATGTTTCTTTTTCGACGCCGCCGGATATTAACCGGGATTTAGGCGCTTTTGCGTTTATTTTAACCACGCCCGAAATACCCCGCATTTTCACTTCAGCGGCAGATCCCGTTTTCCTTGTTTTATCAGTTATTCCCAAATTTTGTTTTTAATAACTCCTTTATTGAATATATTATGATTAATTAGCCGATTTTTTGATTATAACATTATTGATAAAAAAGTCAAAAAACGACTCTGTCTATTTTTATGCTTACCTTTTCCAGTAAACTCTCAACAATAAATCTCTTTCCGAAAATGAATAATCCACTTCCCCCTTATAGGCTCTTTCCATGTTTCTTCCGATTCTTTGGGCAAGGTCTTCGCTTGTAGTAAATATTTTAATAATCTTTTCTTTCTCATTTTCTTCAATATTTTCTATTTTTTCCAGAGGGTCTATATAATCCGCTTTTTCTACGGTATTATTTATAAGATTTAAAATATCGCTTTTATGTTCGAATAAAAAGCTGCCGCTTAACTCGACGACCCCGTTGTAAAATTTTGTTTTGATTTTTAAACAGGCCGGGCAGATAGTATAATTTATATCTTCTTTCTTCTTTAAGGCGGATTTATAAAGTTCATCGTCTTTTACCCATCTTTTATTGTGATAAATATTATGGCAAATTTTGCATACTGACATATCTTTATAGGACAGACTGTTTTTATAGGCATCGGATTCGTCGCTTGCCGAATGTTTTTTTATATTCGTTGGATTCCATCTTTTCTCGTCGAACATTTCATTTGCCTCCTTAATCCTATTAATATAATATATTTATGTTTGGCTTCTATTTCAATTATACCATATTAAACAATCTTTTTGCCCTAATAAGTAATAAAATTATCTTTAAAATTAACGCCGATAATATATTGAAAATATCCGCCTTAAATGGCATAATATTAAAAGTTATGCGACTAAAAAAAATTTATATTTATATTATAACTGCATTTATTTCCATATTTATTTTGGCTGCCGCAGGCTTTATGAAATATCTGCCTTCTGCCGCCAAAACATCCGCTTTATCGAAAAAATCGGCGGCGGTACTGCCGGAATTATCGGAATATAATTCGTCAAGGCCTTTAAGCCCTCCTATATGCAAGGGCGAACGGTTTAACGCACAGCAAAGCGAGCAAACCGTATTTTACTGCACCGTTAAATATCTGCAATACCTGCGCTATCTTCCGGTTTTATCCGACGGTCCGGATAAATACAAATTTTCGTTTCCCGTTCCGGATATTTTACATAGGGTTGCGGATTCATATGAATGGAATCCTCAAAATCCTTTTATTTTGGGGGCGGCAGCGCAATATCTGAAGGTATCTGGTAAGCTTAGAGGCGGAGAATACGCAAGGCCTCAAATAGACGTGGCGCTTTTGTCGGAACTTAAAGAAAGTGCGGCAAATGGGAAATTTGACCCCAATCCGTGGAAATGGGTTCTTGTCAGGCAGGCCGAAAAAAATGAAACGGTTCAATTATATGAAAACGGAAAGGAAATATTTTCTTCGCCTGCGAATACAGGCGAATTTGCAACTACCCCCGACGGAACATGGTATGTTTTCCTCCGTTATCACGATACTACCATGAGCGGGCTGTCGCCGAAAAGAATTCCCACGAAAATGTACGAATCTTTAAAAGCAAAACACCCCGGCATGGTCGCCTGTTTGGATGGACACCCGATAAAATGGGTTGCATACGACGATTCCGGCATTAAATACGTGGATTATTTTAACAAAGGAATAGCTCTGCATTATATTCCCCGCGCCCATTACGGATTTCCTCAATCGGCCGGCTGTATTGAAATACCGAAGCAAAACGCCAAATTTTTGCACAAAAATATAGGCTACGGAACTATAGTTACGGTTATAGGTTCTGTCGGAAATGCCGGGGCAAAAAAACAAGCCGGAGGAACAGCCTCAACCGGCAAATCCTGCACCGAATAAAATAATAACGCCTAATATTTCCTCAATAAGCCTACAAGCTCCCCTATTATTTTAACTCTATTTTCGTCTAAAACTATAGGTTTAAAAGCGGGGTTGGCAGGCATAAGTTTGACCTTCCCGTTTTTGAGCCTGTAATATCTTTTAAGCGTCGCCTCATAACCTTCCACAATAGCCGCTACTATTCTTCCGTTCGGAACCTCGCCGGTCTTTTTCAAGATAATAACATCCTTGTCGGCTATCATATCTTCCGCCATTGAATCGCCTTTAACTTTAAGAGCGAATAAATCGCCGGGGCGTTTAGATGTAAATCCCTCCGGTATGGCAATGGTTTCGTTTATCTGGACGGCTTCAACGGGGTAGCCCGCCTGAATATAACCATATAGAGGTATATACCGGGTATCATATAGAGGGTATTGAATATCGTCGAAGGAAACACCGGAAGATAGAAACGCACGCCGTTTTTGTTGTTCGCGGCCAGCGTCGGATTCAGGCAAGTTAATATTATCTGCATAAGAATATCTGAATGGTTCGCCGCCGCCTGTTTGTTTTAATAAGTTACTATTAATTTTGGCGCTAAGGTATTTTTCGGTTAAAAACAGAGACCTTTTTCTGCCTGGGACAGCGTCTATCAAACCACGGTCCTTTAAAGATTTTATATGCTTAAAGACGGTGGACTTGGAAGAAATGCCTATTCCGCAGCATATCTCTTCATAAGACGGGGCATACCCTTTTTTGCTTTCATAATCTATTATAAAATCTATTATGTTTTTTTGTCTTTTGCTTATCATATTTCTATAAATTTAAATAATTTCTTTTAAGATTTAATATCATTTTCCCCTCTCTAAAAGCGTAATACTCGATATGCGCGACATTGTCCTTTGTTTTGTTGATTATAACCCCATATTTTTGATTGTTTTTTTCCTAAGCTAAATAAAAAATAAATCATGTTAGTTTTGAAATTTCATTATTAGCTTCTTCAATTTTTTTACGTGCTTCCGCCGTCTTGTAGACAGCGTCTTTAAGGATTTCCCCTATCGATTTTTGAATTTCTTCCGATGGTAAAATAATTTTTATTTTCTTTAAGTCAGATGACCGAATACTTTGCAAGATTGAACCGCTTGAAATTCTCTCTAATTGTAACTGTCCATATTCCGAGTTTAAGAATGACACTATATAATAAGGATTGATTTCTTTTTTAATTTTGATATTAATAAGAAAACCTGAAGCAACACCACCTATTAAATCAGGGGGTATATTTGCCGCTATACCAGAATTACCTGCTCTGGTCATCACAATAGAGTTTTCATCTACTTGATTTTTAATTATATCCTTATCATCAGTTTCAAGCGAATTTTTGATATATTTTAAATTTTCAAAATTTATTCCTTCTTTGGTTATGCTTTTGACAAGAATATATGGGATACCCTTTTTTTTATCAACATAAATTGAGGCATCATCTATATTGGCACCATTATGAATAGATGCAATAATATCACCAAAATTGACCACTGAATATTTAGATTTTTCAATTTTATCTAAATTAGCAATATATTTCCTTAAATATCTTTTGGCTACAAAACTACTTTCTAAGAACTTTGATTTTATAAATAAATTATTTTCATCTGACTGTTTATTTTTATAAAATTTAGCAATATCAGGAATATCATCTTTGTTAATAGGTCTTCCTTTCTTATCATGTCCACAATATTTATTTATCGATATAAAAATATCTTTTTGCGGATTTCTTCCTTTCTGAATAAATAATACGCTTGTATTAATAGTAACATTAGGACTAAAAGTTTCAAATGGCAATTCAACTATTGCAAATAAGTTTCCCTTATCCAAAATATACTGCCTTAGATATTCCTCTTGTTGATTTCCTAAAATACCACTTGGAAGCACCATTGCCATTCTTCCGCCGTTTTTTAATAAATCTAAACATCTTTCTATAAATAAAACTTGGGGTTGTTCCTGTTTTTTTAATTTTTCCGTTTTAATCCACTTATTGACTTTACTATCAAACTTCCATTTATAACCGACATTAAATTGTTTTAATTTTGCTTCTCCTGAAACAGTAATCTTACTTCCAAAAGGTGGATTTGTTAGTAAAATATCAAAACTTTCCATTGGAATCTTTAACTTTGTTTCTGCTTTCCAGTTATTAGGATTTTCCAAACTATCTTCACAGAAAATACCGGTTGTTCCATCGCCAACTAAATTCATATATGCCTTGGCAACTTTACTTAGAAAATAATCCTTATCAATTCCCCTAAAATTATTTGTTGCAATATCAATTTTCTTCCTTACTATTTCTGTTTCCTTCCAACCAAGAGTTTGATATTTTCTATCCGCTATATCCCAAACATATTTTAAAGCATCAATTAAAAAACCCCCGCTACCACAAGCTGGATCTATAATTTTATCATTTTCATTAGGTTCTAAAATATCAACTACCATTTTAACAACATTTCTCGGCGTAAAAAATTGACCTTGTTCACCCTTTAGGGCATGCCCAATAAATGTTTCAAAAGCATCTGCTATAATATCTCGCTCGCTATTCATTAAGGAATAATTTTGAAGTTCGCCCACGACATATATAATGGAATTTGTATCAAGTAAAATTCTATCGTCCATATCGATTACTTCTGGCAAATTAGTCTTGACTTCTTGAAAAATTCCTAATATTCTTGATTCTACTTCTTCTGGTTTTTCATTTAATCCTGCACGAAATTTTATAATATCATTAGGTGCAGTATTTTTTTCATCATAAAGTTTACAAAAAATTAAATTAATGAGTTGCTGCGCTAACACTTCATCTCTTGTTGCCCCAACTGTATTTGCGGCAAGATAATTCCTTATTGATTTAAATATTGCTTTTAAATTATGTGTTGGCTTTAAATCTTTTTGCTTAAATCTTCCGATATCTTCAATTCTTTGTCCATATTTTGGAATATTCGGAATTTCTTCAAACTCAATTCTCCCTTGTTTCTCAATTTTTCTTAAAAAGAACCTTTCATTTCCGTTAAACCAAACTCCCAAATAAGCATTTGAAAACCTTAAATAATCTTGAAGTTGTGTTCTTCCGTCTTTTCTTGTTTTATTTTTACATTCAACGATAATATAAATTTCATCTTCTTGTTTTTTACTATTAGGAAAAACTGCGATATCCACAGGATATTCTTTTTTCGTATCAGAAGGTCTTACTTTTACTCTAAATTGCGGTCTTGTTTGAATATGTTCTTTTGGGTAATTGTAATCTTCAACTAGTTGTCTGGTAAAAACTTGGACAGCCTCAATCTCTTCACTATTAGCTTTTACCTCTTGTCCAGAAATAAAATCAACGAGATAACCTGTTTTTGTTTGATTTGAACCGCTTTCTTTTAATTTAGCCATGTTGTTTATCGACCTTTTAAATTAAAATTCCATCTTATATACGTTTCGTCGATTTCTACTGTCCCCTTTAATGCGCATGCCATAAGGTCTTCTTTAATAACTAATCATACGCGGTGGGCTAAATGCCATGCGGAACGGTAATAACCTGACACTGACACGATGTTTCTTTAGAATCATCCTATTTATTTTTTATTTTATTATATCGAACATTAGGCGAACATGTCAATAAAAAATTTAATACTTTAAAAATAACAGGTAAAAGAAATCTGCCGCATCATTTCTCCCCCTGTTTTTCCTATGCGCTCTTTACTGCCTTATGCGGTTTATATATTTATTTAACGCATTTAAGCAATTATGGTATATGGTTATAACTTTTTCATAATTACGTTTTTTAAAATATTTGCGAAATCGTTTTTTAAAGCAAACGAGGCAAAAATATATGCAATTACGCCTGTTGCGAGGGAAGCCAAAACGACGGCTAACGGACCGTAATTGAGCCTGCCGAAAGCAACTATTAAAAATTCTACTATTAACCCCATAATGAAACTTGCAATTAAGGTTTTAGCAAACGACTTAAAGAAGTCTGCACCTAAACCTATACCCTTTTTTAGATGAAGCTTCCTTAAAAGAAACAGGTAATTAAAAATTAAGGATATGCTCGAAGCCAGAGCTAGTCCGTAAACGCCCATAACCCGCATAAGCAGGACGGCAAATATAATATTTATAATCAGTGAAATTATAGCCGCATTTACTGGGGTCTTGGTATCTTTCATGGAATAAAAAACCGGAACAACGGTTTTTAATAGAGCTGACGCCCACAAGCCGGCGGTAAAAAAAAGAAGGACTCCGGCTGTTTTTTGCGCATCGGCCGCATTGAATATTCCGTGCATGTATATCAATTTTACGAGACTGCCCTTTAAAAGGATTAATCCTACGCTTGAAGGAATTATTATAAAAAACATCAGGGACGAGGCAAAATTAAAAGCTCCGTCAACTTCCTTGACGTCGTTTTTTGCAAACGAAGCGGAAAGGGTCGGAAAAATAGCCGTCTGCATAGCTATGGCAAAAACGCCGAGGGGGAACTGATAAAGCCTGTCGCCGTAGTAAAGAAAGGAAATGCTCCCTGCGGGCAAAAAAGATGCGAGAAGAGTATCAAAAACCAGATTGAGCTGAATTACCGCCATCCCGATAAGGGACGGCGTCAGCAGTTTAAAAACTGATTTTACGCCGCTGTTTCTAAAATTAAATTTGAAACCGAGGCTGATTTTCTTTTTTTTAATATAATAAATCTGCAA
>JAJZLA010000026.1 GCA_021803845.1 bacterium
TGATATTTTATTTAATTTCATTTATAATTCTATATTATAGTATATAAAAAAGATTTTACGACAGGGTTTTTATATAAAAGTGGGTTATACCCGCTTTTTTTGTTTTATGCACGAAAATTTAATAAAAGAAATAGAAAAAATTATCGAGGATATAGTGCCTTATTACGGATGTTATCTTGTAGGGGCAGTGTTTTTTCCGGCAAGAAAAAACAGCGGCGCTATTCTAAGAGTGTACGTCGATGCCGACGGCGGGGTGGGAATATCGGCTTTGTCCGAAATATCTAAAGAATTAAGTATGATTCTCGACGTCAAAGACATTATAAAATTTAAATACACTCTTGAAGTTTCGTCCCCCGGCATAAACAGGGTATTGTTGAAATTTAAGGACTATAAAAAATTTATAGGCAAAAGAGTAAAAATAGCATTAAAAAATAAAATAGACGGCAGAATTAATCTCATAGGGGAGATAACGGACGCGTCGGGCGAAGACGAAAACCCGGGCATCACTATTTTCGACGAAATAGAGAATAAACATAGGACGGTAGGTTTTTGCGATATAAAGAAAGGAAATTTGTTGGTCGTATAATATAAATTTATAAAATTAAGGAGTCTTAAGGTGCCTCAAATTATTATAAACGATTTAAACCCGGTGATAGACCAGGTATCAAAAGATAAAAATATCGACAGATATCTGGTGGTGGAGGCTTTGGAACAGGCTATTCTTGCTATAGCCAGAAAAAACCTCGGGCAGGGTTATGATTTAGAAGCGCATTTTACGGAGGAAACCGGCGAGATAGAGGTTTTTATGTTTAAACTTGTAGTGGGAGAAGTTAAAAACGCCAAAACTGAAATATCTCTCGAAGAAGCCCTTAAAGATGACCCAGATGCTATTATCGGAGATAGCCTCGGACTTAAAGTAGAAAAAAATATTTATGGAAGAATAGAAGCGCAGGTTGCAAAACAGATTATTTTCCAAAAAATAAAAGAAATCGAATACAAAAATATTTTTAACGAATTTAACGAGAGAAAGGGAGAGATAGTCAGCGGACTCGTAAGGAAGGTCGAAAAGTCCGTAATAATAGTAGATCTTGGTAAAACCGAGGCTATTTTGCCAAGGCAGGAGCAAATATTCAGCGAAACATACAGGCCGCACGACAGGATAAGAGCCGTACTGTCCAATATAAAAATGGAAAAAGGCGGTCCTAAACTTATTCTATCACGCGCTTCGGACGAGTTTTTAGCCAAACTTTTTGAGACCGAGGTTCCCGAAATATATGATGGAGCCGTTAAGATAGTTAGAGTTGCAAGGGCGCCCGGATTCAGGTCTAAAATTGCCGTTGCGACCACCAATAAAGATATAGATCCTGTAGGCGCCTGCGTCGGAATGAGAGGCATAAGGATACAGAGTATAACTAACGAGCTTAGAGGCGAAAAAATAGATATTATACCTTATTCGGATAATCCATCGAAATTTGTCGTAAGCGCTCTAAGTTCGGTTGAAGTTTCCAATATTATGGTTAACGAGGATTTAAAATCTATTACCGTCGTGGTTCCCGACGACCAGCTTGCGCTTGCGATAGGCAAACAGGGTCAAAATGTAAGGCTTGCGACAAAAATTACCGGTTATAAAATAGACATTTTAAGCGAATCTAAAATCAGCACAAAGGATAAAAACGCTTATAAAGACCTTATGGACATTCCCGGAGTCGGGGAAATTACGGCAAAGCTTTTGTATCAGAACGGTTATGCATCGGCAAACGATATATCCGGCGCCGACGCGGAAAAATTAGCAAAAGATATTTCCGTGGATGTAAAAAAAGCCGAGAAAATTATTAATTCGGCAAGCGTTTATTTAGAAAAAGTAAAATCCGATATAGAGCTTAAAGAAAAAATAGAACAAGATACTATATAAAAGAGAAAGCTAAGACTGCACACTAAAAAAGGGAAAATAATGGAAGAAAGAAGGGTTTCTAAAGGAGTTATCAGGAGAAGGGCAAGCAGGACGGAACCGGAAGAAACTAAAGCAATTTTAACCGAGCCGCAACCGGCGAATATATCTTCAACCGAAAAACATGAATCCGGCGAAAGGCTCTTGGAGCCTGTCGAAGTTTTAACGCCTGTTAAAAATGCAGGGGAATTTAAAGAGCATAAAAAGCTTGAACCTCCGCGCCATGCAACCGCGGCAGAAAAACCCGCCAAGGGAAAAGAAAACGTTATTAAATTAAAAAAAGGCGGCAAAAAAGAAGAAGTTCAAAAACCGGACGTTCTTAGCGTAATAAAAACGTTAGACACCCTGAAAGCTAAGAGTATGTCAGAAGAAGCACCTGAATCCTCGCCCTATAAAAAACCTGTTAAAAAAGAAGAAATAAAGAAAGGTCCCCAAGCTAAATTTTCTAAGAACGAAAAATTTATAGACACGTCCGAGGAAGGGGAATCGTTTATTTTCAGGAAGCATAAAAGAAAATTCGGCGGTAAGTTTCATAAACAGCCGAAGCGCATCCAGCAGATAGTGCCAGAAAAAAAAGCATCCAAGAAAGTGATTAAAATAAGCAGCGGCATAACCGTAAACGAATTATCCCAGGCACTCGGAGTTAAAGCGTCCGAAGTTATAAAAAAATTAATGGATGTCGGCATAATAGCTACTATGAATCATATAATAGACATAGATGCGGCTTCCCTCATTGCTTCCGAGTATGGATATACCGTAGAAAACGTAAGTTTTAACGAAGCTATAGCCCTTGAAGAATCCGCAGATGCCGAAGATTCACTTTTACCGAGGGCGCCGGTAGTTACCGTTATGGGACACGTTGACCACGGCAAGACCTCACTGCTCGACGCTATAAGAAAAACGAACGTTACATCGAACGAAGCCGGCGGTATAACCCAGCACATAGGCGCATACAGCGTCGAGATAGACGGCTCTATGATTACTTTTCTCGATACTCCGGGACACGAAGCGTTTACGGAAATGAGGGCTAGAGGCGCCGGCATAACCGATATAGTAGTCCTTGTAGTTGCGGCAGACGACGGAGTTATGCCTCAAACTATAGAAGCTATTAACCATGCTAAAGCTGCCAACGTTCCGATTATAGTCGCAATAAATAAAATAGACAAGCCGGGCGCAAATCCTGCTAAAATTAAAAACAGTCTTCTGGAATACGGCCTCGTTTCCGAAGAGCTGGGAGGGACGACCCTTTATGCGCAGGTTTCGGCTAAAACGGGCTCTGGAATAAAAGAACTCCTCGAACTCATCATACTCCAATCCGAAATATTAGAATTAAAAGCAAATCCTAACAAACCGGCAAGGGGAATCGTTATCGAAGCAAAGCTCGATAAGGGAAGGGGTCCCGTGGCTACGGTTTTAATACAGAGCGGCACATTAAAAGTTAACGACAGCGCGGTATGCGGTTTGTATTACGTTAAAGTCAGGGCAATGCTAGACTACAAGGGAAATAAGATTGAAACGGCCGGTCCGTCCACTCCCGTCGAAATATTCGGATTGGAAGGCGTTGCATCTCCGGGAGACAATTTTATCGCGCTTAAGGACGAGAAAGAGGCTAAAAGAATAAGTTTAGAGAGGCAGTTGAAGCACAGGGAAGTCGAGTTAAGCTCAAATGCAAGGCTTACTCTCGAGGGATTGTACGAAAAGATTAAATCCGGAGACGTAAAAGAACTCAGGCTAATAGTTAAAACAGACGTTTACGGCTCTATGGAAGCTTTAATACAGTCGTTTAAAAAACTTTCCAACCCAAAGGTAAAAGTCAATATAATACACAGCGGGGCGTCGGCAATTACAGAAAGCGACGTTATGCTTGCAAAAGCGACTAACTCTATAATCATAGCCTTTAACGTGCGCCCGGAGTCTAAGGCTTCGGCATTAAGCGAAACCGAAGGTATAGAAATAAGATACTACAGCATAATTTACGATGCTGTAAAAGACATAAAAGATGCTATGGAGGGACTTCTTGCCCCTATAGAAAAAGAGAAAATTACCGGCAAGGTGGAGGTAAGAAGCGTTTTTAACGTACCGAAATCGGGTGCCGTTGCAGGGTCGTTCGTATTAAGCGGGGTCGTCAAAAGGTCGTCAAACGTCAGGCTGTTAAGGGATAACGTGGTAATATATACCGGACACATCGACTCGCTGAAAAGGTTTAAAGAAGACGCAAAAGAAGTTCAGGCAAATTTTGAATGCGGCATACTGCTTGAAAATTTTAACGATATAAAAGTCGGGGATATTATAGAAGCTTTCGATATAGAATATATCAAACAGACGCTGGAATCTTCGGCAAATAATGCGTAAAAAAGATTTATTCGCGCATATAATATAGCAATAATATATTATAATAAGGTAATAGAGGAGAGTTTTAATAAATTGATAGAAAGAAATAAAAGAGTAGCCGAACTTATTGCAAGAGAAGTTTCTTTGTGTTTAGAATTCGAAGTAAACGACGCAAGATTGAAAAATGTTACCATTATAAGCGCCGAAATTTCAAAAGACTTAAAATTCTGCAAAGTATTCTTCAGCGTATTGGGTTCCGAGAAAGAAGTGAAAAAAGCGCTAAGCGGTTTTGAAAGTTCTAAAAATTTTATTAAAAAAATAGTTTTTTCTAAAGTGCTCTTAAGAGTAGTCCCCGAAATCAGGTTCGAATATTACGGCGGTCTGCAAAAGGCTTTTGATATAAACACTATTATAAACAGTTATAATTCGTCAAAACAATAAAGACTATAAATAAAGTAAATTTTTTAATAGATTAAAATTATGATATCGATAAAAAAAAATTATTTAGCTTCGGATTTAAAGAATTTAAATAATTCCGCCTCCGATATATTCAGAATCATAGAAACGTCAAAAAAGGTTCTTATTGCGACGCATGAAAATCCTGAGGGCGATGCCATAAGTTCAGCAATAGCTGCGGGTATTTTTTTAAAAGCTATAGACAAAGACGTTTATTTATATGATAAAGACCAGATACCGAATAATTTAAAATTTCTGCCGCAGGTCGATAAATTTTTAAACGAGTTTCCGAAAGAACCCATAGATTTGCTTATAGTCGTAGATTGTGGGGAATTTTCGCGCGTCGGGGCTAATTATGAACATCTCTCGGGCATAAACAGAATAATTAATATCGACCATCATTTTACAAACAACTTTTTCGGGCATTCTAATCTGGTACTGCCGGATGCAAGTTCTGCCGGCGAAGTCCTTTTCTATCTTTTTTTAGCATACGGAGCTCATGTAAACGGTATCGCCTATTCTCCTTTTGATAACTTTCTCGGAGATAAATTAGGAGAACCTCTTCCCTGCGAAGCCGAAGAAAGAAAAAAAATATTATCGTTTATCGATGACGACATCGCTCTGTCTTTATATACGTCCATATTGACCGATACCGGTTCTTTTCATTATTCTTCGGCTAATAAAAGGTCTTTTTATATATGTTCCGTTTTAAACGAATATAATTTAGACCCGGCTAAAATAGCCACCGAGCTTTTTGAAACTAAACCTGCCGAGATGTATTATCTGCTGGGGAAAAGTTTAAACACTCTTGAATTTTCCTCTAACGGAAAGGTAGCATCAATGGTCGGAACAAAGAAAATGATAGAAGACGTATTGAGGGAAGCCGACGGAAACAGGATTAACGGTTTATACGAAAACTTCGTAAACTATCCGAGGTCGATCCAGGGGGTCGAAATAGCTATATTTTTCAGGGAGACGGGACCCAATCAGTACAGGTTGAATTTCAGGTCTAAAAGCTACGCGAACGTAGCATACGTTGCCGAGAAGTTCGGCGGCGGAGGGCATAAATTTGCGGCTGGATGTAAAGTAAACGGAGATATAAACGAAATTAAAAACGAAGTATATAAATATTGCAGCGAAATAATATAAAATAATAATAAAATAAAGTAAGTAATTTAAATACGGTAATGGATAAGAATAAAAATAATTTATTAAGCGGGATTTTAGTTATAGACAAACCAAAGGATATGACCTCTTTTAAAGTAGATTC
This sequence comes from bacterium, assembly GCA_021803845.1. The sequence continues at coordinate 6,006 of JAJZLA010000026.1, forward strand.
TTTAATAAAAAAAGAGCTTAACTGTTCCAAGGTAGGCCATGCCGGAACATTGGATCCTTTTGCCACAGGAGTGCTGCCCGTTCTTTTAAACAAAGCCACAAAGCTTCAGGACGGCTTAGTTAATTTTCCGAAATCGTACGAAGGGACGCTTAAATTAGGCGTAGGCACCGATACGCTCGATATCGACGGCCGGCAAAACGCCGCAAAAGATGTTTCGGATTCGGAAATGGATGACGTAGTTCTTTATCTTAATAATTTAAAAGGCGATTTTATTCAAAAGATACCGGCCTTCAGCGCCAGAAAACATAAAGGCGTTCCTTTATATAAATATGCAAGAAAAAATATTGACGTAATTCTGGAAAATCCTACATCCGTAGTTAAAATCCATAATTTTGAAGTAAAATCGCACGGCAACCCTTTCATAGATTTCAGATGCACCGTTTCGAAAGGAACGTACGTAAGGGCGATAGCTCAGGATATTACCGATAAATTCGGTATTCCGGCGCATCTTTACAGCCTTAAAAGGACGAGTGCGGGCGGTTTCGATATTTCCGAAGCTCTGCCGCTGGAGTCGCTTGAAAAAGGTCCCGATTTTATAATAGGGAACATTATAAATATTAATAAAGTATCGGCTATTCATATCGGCGGTGTTAATTAAACATATGCCGGCAAAAAATTTAAACTAACTAAAATATATCCTTAAGGGGGTTCAATTAAATGCCTATTTCAAAAGAAGAAAAAAACGCAATAATCGAGAAATTCAAGACTCACGATAATGATTCCGGTTCGGTGGAGGTGCAGGTTTCACTTCTTACATACCGGATTAATTTGCTGTCGGAACATTTTAAAAAGTTTGCCAAAGACCATCATTCCAGAAGAGGTCTCTTAAAGATGGTTTCGAAAAGAAGGCATCTTCTGGACTACTTAAAAAGCAAAGATGAGGCGAGATATAAAAATCTGATAGAATCTCTCGAACTTCGCAAATAAAACAAAAAAGACAAATAAATTATTCTTAAGCAATTTAATAAGATTTAATAGGAGACAAGATGATAAGCAACACTTTAATGTTTGACGGCAAAACAATAACTATCGAAACGGGGAGGCTTGCCAAGCAGGCTTCCGGAAGCGCGTTAGTTTCTATAGGGGATACAAAAGTTCTGGTTACCACATGTTTAAATAAAAAAATAAAAGAAGGAACCGATTTTTTACCTCTTACCGTGAATTACGTAGAAAAATATTATTCTGCCGGAAAAATACCGGGCGGTTTTTTTAAAAGAGAGGCAAGGCCGACCGAAAAAGAGGTTTTAACATCCAGATTTTTAGACAGGCCGATAAGACCCCTTTTCCCGGATAATTACTTTTTTGACACCCAGATAATAGCTACCGTCGTTTCAATGGACAACGAAAACGACCCGGACATGGCGGCAATGTTAGGCGTTTCATTTTCTTTGATGCTGTCCGAAGCCCCTTTTAGCGGACCGACTGCAGGCGTCAGAATTGCAAGGGTAAACGGTAATTTTATCGCTAACCCGACTTATAAAGAACTTGAAACCAGCGACACGTTTCTTATAGTAGCAGGCTCAAAAGATGCCATAACTATGGTAGAAGGGAGCTTTAACGAATTAGACGAGGAAGAGCTCGTTTCGGCGATAGAGTTCGGGCATAATAAAATCGTAGAATTAATCGAGTTTCAGAACAAGATTTTATCGGGAATCAGCATTATTAAAGCCGAACCGGAAGAAATTAAAATACCGGAAGGATTATATGAAAGAGTCAAGGAGCTTTCTTACGACGATTTATCCGATGCCCTTAAAATTTCCGCTAAGTTGGAAAGAAACGAAAGAGTGGAAAATTTAAACTCCAAGATTATCGAACTTCTGAAAGAGTCTTATCCGGGCTATGAAGCGGCAATAAGCCAGATTCTTGAATCTATTCAAAAAGATATATTAAGAAAAAATATACTTAACGAAGGTATAAGGATAGACGGAAGAGGGATGAGAGAAATAAGGCCTATAAGCTGTTCCGTAGGAGAATTGCCTATGGCTCACGGAAGCGCCGTTTTTACGCGCGGCGAAACGCAGGCTCTCGTAGCCGCTACTTTAGGAACTAAATTCGACGAGCAGATAATAGACGCGCCCGAGAAAGAATCGACCAAAAGATTTATGCTGCATTATAATTTTCCTCCTTTTTCGGTAGGCGAGGTCGCTCCTTTGAGGTCTCCAGGCAGAAGAGAAATAGGTCACGGGTCTTTGGGCGAAAAAGCGCTCAGATATATAATTCCGTCCGCAGAAGAATTCCCTTATACGATAAGATTGGTTTCCGAAATACTTGAGTCCAACGGGTCTTCTTCTCAGGCTACAATCTGCGGAGGCACTCTGGCTTTGATGGATGCGGGAGTTCCCATAAAGGCTCCGGTTGCGGGAATAGCCATGGGGCTTATTAAAGAAGGAGATAAAGTTGCAATACTTTCCGATATTTTAGGGGACGAAGACCATCTTGGAGATATGGATTTTAAAGTTGCGGGAACATCTAAAGGAGTAACGGCCTTACAGATGGATATTAAAATTTCGGGGGTTACCAAAGAGATTTTAAGAAATGCTCTTTCGCAGGCAAAAGAAGGAAGAATGCATATACTCGGCATAATGCTTCAGTCTATAAGCGAACCTAGAAAGGATATGGCAAAAAATGCTCCGAGAATCGTCACTATGATGGTTAAGCCGGAGAAAGTCAGAGAAGTTATCGGGTCAGGCGGAAAAGTCATAAAGGGCATAATAGAAAAGACCGGCGCAAAGGTCGATATAGAAGATTCGGGAAAGGTTACAATTTCTTCTACGAACGGCGAATCGTTAAAACTTGCCGTCGCTATGATAAACGATATAACCCAGGAAGCGGAAATAGGCAAGATTTATTTCGGAAAAGTCAGAAAGATAATGGAGTTCGGAGCTTTTGTCGAAATATTTCCGGGAACAGACGGACTGGTTCATATTTCGCAGATAGACAACAAAAGGGTAGAAAAAGTTTCCGACGTTCTGAAAGAAGGCGACGAAGTAAAAGTTAAGGTTTTAGACGTGGATAGGGCCGGCAAAATAAAACTCTCTATAAAAGAGACTTTATGAAAAATTTTAAAAAAGAAGTATTAGAATCCGGTATTACGCTTATTACGGAAAAAAAACCGTATTTTAATTCTATAAGTATAGGATTATGGGTTAAAACAGGCTCGGTTTACGAGCCTGAGCAGTTAAACGGCATATCCCATTTCATAGAGCATCTTCTTTTTAAGGGAACTAAAAATAGAACCTACAAAGAAATAAACAGAGAAATAGACCTTATGGGAGGAGCGCTGAACGCTTTTACCGGGACGGAGCTAACCTGTTTATATACCAAAGTTTTATACAAAAATTACGATGCCGCCGTAGATCTTTTAATCGACCTGATGTTTAATTCTTTGTTTCCGGAAGACGAAATAGAAAAAGAGAAAAGCGTAATATTGCAGGAAATTTCAGGCGTACAGGACGACCCTTCGGACTATTCTATGGAACTTTTTCATAGGAATTTTTACGGAAATTCATCGTACGCCTTTCCTATTCTAGGAACCGAAAATACGATTAAAAATTTTAACCGGAAAAAAATATTAGATTATTATTACCGCCATTACAATCCCGCAAATATAATAATTTCTATAGCAGGCAATTTCGAGCATAGTAAAATTGCGGATTCGGTCAACAGGTATATGGGTAAAATCGCTTACAGCTACGATAAAGGAGTAATACAAAAAAAATTTAAAACCGACAAAGTGTACGGCGATTTTATTCAGGATAAAGATTTAGAGCAGACCCATTTCTTAATAGGACTTGAAGGCATAAGCAGGTCGGACGAAGATTTTTTCTCCGCAGAAGTTTTAAATACTATTCTAGGCGCTTCCGTTAGTTCTAAACTTTTTCAGGAAGTAAGGGAAAATAAAGGGCTTGCCTATTCTATCTATTCAAATTCCGTGTTTCATAAGTCGGACGGATATTTTTATATTTATGCAGGCGTTTCTCCCAAAAAATTCAAGCTTTCTAAAGAACTTATTTTTGACATAATCGACGGCATAGTAGGCGGCGGCATCAGCGAAGAAGAAGTTATAAACGCCAAAAAACATATATACGACGGTTTTCTTCTTAGTATGGAATCTACCGGAAATATAATGAACCGCAATGCTATAAACGAAATTTACGAAGGCAGATATATCTCCAAGGCGCAGGTTTTGAAAAAGATAGAAAAAGTCGACGGTCATTCCGTGAAAAGAATTTCAAGCCGGTTATTTTCAAACAAAAAGAATAGAAATATTTCGGTTCTCGGCAAGGTTAAATAATATAATTACCTTAAATCACATTAATTTCTATCGGCGATTTAATATATAATTAATAAAATAAGGCGGGCGGCATTTTTATGGATACGGATGTTTATTACCCCAAATCGTACGATATTATTTACAGGTCGGGTTATGTCATAGGCTTTATAGGAATAGCTTTATTTGCTTTTTCTTATATCTATTCCGATATACGCGGTTTTTATTATGGAATTTCTATTTTTTACGCAGGTTCATTGATTTCTTCGTCGTTCCTTTTAGTATGGAAAAAAGAAATCAAAATATTTATACTATCATGCGTAATTCTGGGGATTTTATTTGCCGGGGGCTATGTTTTTGTTTTTAAAAATCCGGAAATATAATGAACCGCAATGC
>JAJZLA010000027.1 GCA_021803845.1 bacterium
GCCAAAAACATAATGTCCAAAGTTTTCTTGTTAAACGAAATATATATAATGAATAAACAGGAAAAAATACGCGGCGCAAAAGGCTATATAGTCAAAAAATCGATAAGCAAAACCTCCTACCCCGGCATTTATATGATAAAAATAACCGTTTTCAAAAAAGGGCAAAGTCCAAAAAGCGGCGTTACGCTAAAATCCCTTGCGCAATAGATTTTTAGGCTAAAAAAATAAAAAATCATAAAATCACGCCTTAAAATTAATTTAATAATTTAACCTAAAAAAAACCAGAAACGTTTAACATATAAGTATTATTAAAATTTTCTATAAAAAAATCTTGACTTTTATGGAGGTGGGGGTGTTTAATATATACAACTTTATATTAATATTTTAACTTTGTTACTGCAAACCAAAGTTCTATTCCATATACTTTACCGTCTGATGGACCGTATAATCCTAGTTTTTTGACAAACGGAACTGGGATTTCTCTAATGTAATTGCAAAAAAAGATGTAAAAAAGATTTATTTATTTCATATTATTTCTTATTATCTATTCAAATAAGAAAAATAAGGAGATAGAAAAGCTTTACACAAGGTTTAACTAATCTTCGACAATATATACGATTTGGCTTACGTAACCGAATTTGCCCCCGATGCGGTTCCAAGACACTTCATAGAGGTAAACGACATGACTTTAAAAACGCTGGGTTATTCTAAAAACGAATTTTTAAAATTAAGCCATCTCGACGTTATAAATGCGGATAAAAAAGATATATTAAACATGATGAAGCTTTTATTCGAAAAAGGTACGATGACTTATCCCGCCGAAATTAAAACAAAATACGGAAAGATAATACCGCTTGAAGTTACCAGCCGCATATATAAAATCCCGGGCCAACCCCCCGTAGTGGTATGTATCGCAAGAGATATAACCGACAGGGTTAAAATGGAAAAGGAACTTAAGAGACTGTCGGAAGTAGATTCTTTAACCGGCGCGTATAACAGAAACAAATACAAAGATATTATCTCAAAAGAAATCGAAAGGGCAAAAAGGTACGAGTATCCCCTTTCCGCCATAATGTTCGACCTGGACTTTTTTAAAGAAGTAAACGATAAATATGGGCATGTAACAGGCGACGAGGTACTGAAAGATATGGTTTCGCTGATAATAAGGAACATAAGGAGCGGGGATTATTTAATACGGTGGGGCGGCGAAGAGTTTTTGATAATCGCTCCTTACGCTTCTTCAAAGAACGCGTACTTGTTAGCCGAAAAATTGAGAACGCAGGCGGAATTGCGCTATTTTTCGTCTGAAGGCGTAAGGGTCACTTTAAGTTTCGGCATCGCGGCGCTTACCGAAAACGAACACGAAATGTCTTTTATAAAAAGAGCCGACGATGCCCTCTATAAGGCAAAAAATAGCGGAAGGAACAGAACCGAGGTTTATTAGATAAATCTTAAATAATAAACTTTTAATATATATGATATAATAAAAATATATTTTTAAATAAATCTAATTAAAGATGCCTGTCCCTAAGAACAAGAAAAAGAATAACGCGCCGGATATAAGCGAAATAGAAAAAGCAAAAAACTCCGAAATGCTTATCAGAGATTTTTATAAAGCTCTTTCCGAGATAAACCGGTCTATTATAAAAAATCCCGACCCTGAAGCCCTGCTGGATTATGCGTGCAAAATATTAGTCAGGGTAACGGGCGCGCCGACCGTATGGGCGGGAAGGGTGGATAAAAAAGGAAATAGGTTTGTAATCACCGCCCAATTTAAAAAACGCAAAAATATCCCTTCCGTTAAAAACCAATCCATATCCCTAGACACCAAAGACCTGCTTGGAAAAGGCGGCGGGGCAAAATGCGCAAGAATGGGAAAAATACAGGTAATTCAGGATGTTTTTAAACGCAAATCTTTAAAGCCCTTATGGGAATTTTACAAAAAAAGCGGCATAATAAATTCCGCCGCGGTATTCCCGATAAAAAAATACGAAGAGGTGATATACATTTTAACCGTATATTCGGAAAAAAAGAATTTCTTTTCCAAAGAAATCGTAAATCTGCTAAAGGAGGCATGCCTCGATATAGGGTATGCCTTCGAAGAAAGCGAAAAAACGGAAAAACTCATAAATCTTCCGCTGCATGACAATCTGACGAAAATAGCAAACAGGGCGCTTTTTTTAGACAGGGCGCAACAGGCGATAGACAGGGCGCGGAGAGATAAAAAACTTGCGTCTGTCTTAATTTTAGACATAGGACATTTTAAAAATTTAAATGAAAAATTAGGCCATAAAGCTGGCGACATAATTTTAATCAAGGTAGCCAGACAATTGTCTAAAATATTGAGAAAAACCGACACCTTAGCAAGGATAGGTTCAGACGAATTCGGAATAATATTTAGCGATTTTTCGAATGTAAACGATTTAAATCTGTTTTTTAACCGCATAGATTTAATTTTTGACAGCCCGGTTAATATTTCAAAAGGAAATAAGGTCAAATTAGACTATAAAATGGGCATATCCCTTTTTCCGAAAGACGGCGGCGATTTGGAAACGTTGTTCAAAAGAGCCGAAATAGCTATAACACAGGCAAAAAAAGACGAAAAAGAAAGAAGGCATTTGTTTTCGAAATCCTTCGAGGACGAACTGCATTATTTAAGCTATATCCAGAACGACATAAAAGAAGCTCTGCGATCAGGACGGATTATTCCTTATTATCAACCGCAAATTCAACTTCCCAAAGGCGAAATAATAGGACTTGAAGCGCTTGCAAGGCTTAAAAGTCCGGACGGTACCATAAAAAATCCGGTTGATTTTATCCCTTTTATCGAAAATAGCGAAGAAATCATAAGCGGACTTGGAGAATATATGGTCAACTCGGCTATAGAAGATATGCCTAAGTTGCTTAATATGGGCATAGATGTGCCGATTTCGGTAAATATAGCCGCAAAACATTTAACCAATCCTGATTTTTTAACCTTTATAGAGAAGGTAAATAGTGAAAAGGGCAATCCCATCCATCAAAAAATAATATTTGAAATAACGGAAACGACTTATTTAAATGAAATTACCGCCGCTAAAAATATACTAGAAAAAGTAATAGAATCAGGTTTTCCTATATCATTAGACGATTTCGGAACCGGTTATTCAACCTTTTCCTATTTGCAGGACCTTCCGGTCAGCCAGATTAAAATCGATGCCAGATTTGTAAAAAATATTCTGGAAAGCAACAAAAATCTGGCAATTATCGCGGGTATTATAACGACTTCAAAAATATTGGGCATCGAGGTAATTGCCGAAGGCGTGGAAACAATGGAAGCCGCCCAACTTTTATTTACCCTCGGCTGTAATAATATCCAGGGTTATATCGCGTCGAGGCCCGTTCCGTTGGAAAAACTCGAAACATTTAATAAAAATTTTAAATTTGACGCCGTATGGCCGGAGCTTGCGCTGCCGTTCCAAAAAAAGCACTACGAATTGATAGGGCTTTATACCATACCTCTGCACCATAATATACGCGTTCTTCAGATAATAGAAACGCTTAACGAGCCGGGTAAACAAGATACTTACGCTATGATCGCAAAAAATTTATCCGACCCGGAAAGCTATAAGAAATGCCAGGTAGGAATTTGGTACGAAAGCTTAAAAAAGAACGATTTAATTAAAAATGCCCCGGAATTTATCGAACTTGGAATACTTCATAAGGATGTTCACGATTTTGGATACGGGCTTATTAAAAGAAAAAAGAAACTAAGCGAAGAAGAAGAAAACCTGCTGCTTGATAAATCTAAAAAAATAACGCGCTTGATTATGGATTTAATTGCCAGAGTAAACGAAAAATAAATTTTGCTCCTTCCCGGTTCGTTTCAAAACTTCCCGATTTGACCTCGTTACACTTTTCATCCATAACAAAATACTCTCATTTATCGCAGGCGCATGTAAGACAGGCAGTATCGGTTTTGGATAAAAAGTGTGTGATATTTTTTTCTGTGATATTTTTTTTGACAATATATATTTAAAGTGATAATTAATATTGTATAAATCCTAAAAGCACGCATAATAATGAAGATTATTTATATAAATAGATTATGTTTGTTTCATTAAAAACTGATTTATTAGTGAGAACAGTTTTAAATAATCCGGACGGATACCTAAAAAAAAAATTAGCAAGGTATCTTCGACGGGCTAAGAAATAATTTAATAAATTTATATATAAGCGCGAAAACGTTAATTAACGGTATATTAACATATTAACGTTTAATTGATTATAATATTATAACAAGTTCAATTAATAATCTAAAAGATTTAGGAGGTTATTATGGACATTAAAACTTTATTTGGGAAATCCCGCAAATCTTATGCTTTAATCCTTACATTGTTAGTTCTTGCCGTTCCTTTGACATTATCCGGCTGCGGCGGGGGAGGCGGCGGATCGTCGAGTTCGACGAGTTCCACAATTAGCGGAACGGTTGACGGAGGATTGAGTCCCATATCAGGGTCAAATGCGACCCTTTGCGAATATAACAATTCGACTGAACATTTTACTGGATGTCCCTTGGGAGGCACGTCCCTTGGAAGCGCCACGACTTCTGCTTCAGGAAGTTTTTCCATATCTTATGCCCCGCCTTCGACTGGCGGCAGTACCGTTCTATATGTGGATGCCTCAGGAGGAAAAACCGGTACGGGGACGACGAATGATTATATAGACCTTATTGCGATGGCAGGTTCATCAAGCAGTTTGCCTTCCAGCCTTAAGGTAAACGAACTTACTACCGTTGCAGGAGAAGAATTATTCGGTTTTGCAAACGGTTATACCGACCCGGGCAATAAAAATGCCTTAAGCGTATTTAACGACTATTATTCTTCCCTTGTTAACGTGTCTAGCGGAAATCCCGCCGGCTCGCTGTCCAGTTCACAAACGACGATTATAAATGCCTATAAGATATTAGCTAATGCCCTTGCGGGCTGCGTTCAGAATCAATCCGTTTGTTCGCAAATAGCAAAATATGTAAATGCTTATAACCTTACCCCTCCTATGACGACCCTTCAAATAGCCGCTATGATACAGGAATTTCAAAATGTCAGCGCTAATTCGACCGGTTCTACAATGTTAGAAAATTTGTATAATATTGTTGTCGAATCCAAATTGGCTCAATCTACGGGATGGACCGTGCCTAGTTCGGCGCCCGCAACTGTACCGTCGTTAGAAATAACCCACGGCGGCGGTGGTGGTTATTCGGCAACCTATCAATATTTTAACGGCGGTTATACGCCAACAGCATTGGCGGCACCTAGTGCTGACGGGGGTAACGTTTATGATGTAGATTCTGCGGGAGGTGTGTCTTTTACGGGCTACATATACGATAATGATCCTTCTTCTTATACGGGCGGCAATCTAGCGCAATACATTACAGCCGTGTATGAGCTACCCACTTTTCCAACTGCTATGGCAATCAGCGCTAGTGGCAACATTTGGGTTATAAATCAAGGCATAGGCGATGCTCAAAGTAATAGGAATTATGATAGCTGGGTTTCAAAAATCAATCCAACAGGAGAACCAACTGGTACCGGTGTTACATATATATATCAACCTGTATGTCAATATGATGCAGATAATTTAGTACCGTCCGCCATAGCGATAGGACCTGGGGGCAATATCTGGGTTGCGAATGAGATAGCAAATACGATAATGGAATTAAATACTAATTGTCAACTTATGACTGACCCAGCCGATACATCCGAATCGGCATATTATTATTCCGGCGGCACAAATCCGGTTGCCATAGCAATAAGTGCTCATGATAACATATGGGTCGCCAACAGAGGCTCAAATAACGTAGTCGAACTAAGTTCTTCTGGGGAAGAATTGAAAGACTTTAGTAGCAGCAACGGCAACTATACCGGCACTGGGCCCGACGCCATAGCAATAAACTCGTATGGTGATGTATGGGTTGCAAATGAGACGTCCGGCAATGTATCAGAAATTAACCCTAAGTTAGATACAGTTACAAATTTTTCCGTAGGTTCCGAACCTGATGCCATAGCAATAGACGGGCTCAACAACGTATGGGTGGCGAATTTTAATTCTAACAATATAACCGAACTTTCTGAGTCAGGAAATAATATAGGAGATTATACTCTGGGTGAGGCTTGTAGCTCCGGACCTGATGCCATAGCAATAATCTTGGGCAACGTATGGGTCGCAGATAATAGTGCAACTACTTGTAGTCAAGGGGTGACAAATATAGTTGAAATAACAGACGCGGCGGCTGGTAATCAATATTTTCCATACTCAGGACCGCGGTGGCCCGGTTCATTTTAAAATTAGACGTAGAGCTTTTTGCTTTGCACAAAATGTCATATTTAATCGAGATTTTGTGCTATAATTAAAATGATGCCGGTAGATTAAAAATAAATAAGGGTTTATAAAGAAATAACGGATGTAATCATTTGGGGCGGGTAAAACGCCCGCCCGTTTTATTATGGTTTGTTATATGAAAAACATATCCAAAAAAACCAAAATTAGCATTTTATCCGCTCCATTATCTTTTATTGCGATTTTCTTCATTTTTACCGCAATATTTATCTTAGGATATCAGGGCGGTTTAAAGGCTTACGCCGAAGGGTTGAATAGAGGAATAACTCTCATTCAGTATTCTTCCCAGACGTCGTCTTATTACTATACCGGCATATGGAACGGACAAACTGTTTATTTGAAGCTAGTTCCCAATGTTACCGTCGAATCCCTGCCGGATGCGACACTCGTGGGAACTCTCTCGGACTTTTATACCAATCAGCCATCTTATCTTTCTCCGCCGTATGCCGAACTTAACGGGGAAAATATGAACGTGTGGACTGCTCCCTCGGAATTCCCCGGAGAATATGTCGTGCATAACGGAGACGAAGGTTCTCAGCCCATATACGGAACATGGATAATTGTCGGGTCGGAAGCCGCTATTCCAACGCCGCCCACTCAGCCGCCGTTGCCATATCCTCAGTCTTCATATTATCCGCCCCCGGTCGTATCTCCGCCCCCTCCGGCAAACGTAACCGTCTCGACGCCGTATTTTATCGTTTCTATAGGCGAGGGAGTGGGTGTGTATTATATGCCTTCTATTGCGGGATTTGTTTTTAGTTACAACGGACTTTATTTTAGCTGGATAAATAATGCGTGGGAATATTCTAATTATTCTTACGGCCCATGGCTGCCTTTAACGCCGGTTATCGTTCTTCCGCCTCCGCTTTTATACGGCCCTCCGCCCCCCGTTTTTGCTTACAAGCCTTATTTTTTGTGGTGGAGAAGGCGCATAGGTCCATGGTACCGCGTATATCATCCTGCATGGTGGCATAGGCACCGCTTTTATATCAGACATTATAGAATATGGCAAAGACGCGTACTGCCGTTTTATATCCGCCATCCGTTTTACCATGGCAATATGCGCAGGATAATAAGACCTGCGGGCGGAAGGTTTATTTTTCCAAAAGGGGTTCATCCTGTAATCGGCAGAGGAGGGCGGGAGATATACCCGCCGCATATAAGACCGGTTCCGTTCAGAAGACCTCACGCGCCCGTGAGATTCAGACCGGTAAGGCATTTTAGGCCCGTTAAACCGGTTATGCCGGCGAGGTATCCGCACCCGGCTCCTCCTCCATATCCGGTTCGCGGCGTCCATCCGCCTGTCCGCCCGTTTCGCCCAATCAGACCTCCCGTCGTTAAGCCGCCTTCCGGTCCGGTTTACACCACCGGTCCGATAATGAAACATCCTAAAGGAGTTTATAGGGGCATAGGCATTCCCCTCCATAAGCCGGTAAATAAGAAGCCGCCCGTTTACCGTTATGCACCTTCAAAGCCGGTTAGACGCCTGCCTGTACAGGCGCCTCCAAAACAGAAGTTCAGACATGTAAGGCAACCACAACCAAGGTTCGCAGCTCCGCCGAACAATTTTTACCATCAGGCAGGCCGTCCAAATATGTTCCGTCCGCCAAGCCCCGCCAGGACTGCGCCCAAACGTCATTCGCCTATAATACATCGGAGGAAGCGCAATAATTTCGCATTTCCGAGTATAAAAGGCAGACCCGCGCCTCATCCTCGTCCGCAAGGTCCGCAAAGGCGAAGGAAGAAGAAAAAAATAAAATAAAGCAATAATATATAGTTAATAATATAGTTATAGGTGTATTTTTCTATCGTAAATTAAAAAATTGGGACGTAAATAGCCATCATATCGATGCTGCCTTGGTCGGCGCTCAATCAAAATAGGCAAAAATCTTAAAGGGAAATATAAATGAAAAAACTTTTTATTTCTATTGCGATAATGCTTTTGCCGTTTATTCTTTCGGGTTGTCCCGTTACGGTTTTGCTATCCTCAATGCCCGGAAAGGTTAATTTGGCATATATCCCCAAACCTAATGTCAAGCCTTTAGCGGGGTCTAAGAATATAGCCGTCCATGTTGCCGTGTCTGACTTAAGGAAGTATAAAAAGGTCGGCAATAAGAGGATTTTCCCTTCGGATATAGTAATGGCGGCAATTTATTCAAAACAAAACATTGCCTATGTATTTAAAACTGCTTTAGAAAAAGAATTAAAGGCAAAAGGCTTTAAAACGGGGTCTGGCTCCAACGCTAATGTAAATGTTCTTGCCGATATTACATACTTTTATAACAACTATGGAATTGGCTTCATGTCGCAGAGCGCCGTCGCTAAAATTGCATTTTCCGTTAATGTGGTTAATAAGGAGGGAAAGATTATATATTCCAACAGTTATATCGCACATGGGAAATTAAGCGGCACAGGGGTTATTATCGGCAGCAGCATGGATGCCGGAATTGCTCTAAATAAGGCGCTGAAGAAGGGCATAAAAAAATTATTCTCCGACAGGAACTTTATAAATTCTCTTCTTAGCGCTAAACAATAACGTAAATTTATTATATTTTTATAATTTGCAACAATATCGTTTTACTCAAAATTGCCGATAGAAATCTCTAAAACGGCCTTAAGATTATATGAACACTGGATTCCTGCTTACGCAGGAATGACTTTGTGGATATTTAACTTTGCACCCAACGGGTGTCATTCCCGCATATCTTTTGCCTGCGTTTATCAAAGCATGTCTTTGATGCAGGCAAAAGATGCGGGAATCCAGTGTTATTAAAACATTGCAATATTTTTAATAATTTCTATCGGCAATTTTGGGTTTTATTTTGCTTGCAGTAAAGCCGCGGTAAATTTAGGGTCATTAAACAAGATATTAACCCCGTTCTGCAGCGCGCGATTCAGAGCCACTCCAGCATTACTTCCCGATGCAATCATAATGCCGCCATTTTCGCCTGTCGCAAAAATTTTACGGTGGAATAACTGCTCGCCTTGCTTGTTCTTTACGATAACCGTCATATTTAATTTAGCTACGGCACTGCCGGAAATAAATCCCATATTGAAGTTGTTATAGAATTTCGTAATGCCGACATTAACTAAGACAATAGCGTTTTTCCCAATTTTAAAGCCGCGCGCCTGCAGTTCTTTTTCAATGGCATTACGGACAGTGCCGGCCACGTTTTTCTTGGCATAAATCGGCGCCATTACCATGCCGAAGCCGTTTTTCTTGTTGCCGACCCTCTTATTCTTGCGCAGGTCTTGAACGTGAACCCCGACAATTACATTACGAGCCGCCTTTAATTTCCTTACGTTGTTCTGCGGTCCATAGTGCAAAGGAACGGATGATGTAGTTAGAGCACACCCGCTAAGTATCGGTATAACAAGTAAAGTTGAAATAACAACAATAAAAGTTTTATTAATTTTATTAATCATATTGAAATCCTCCCTTATTAACTAAAACTAATTAATTAAAGTAAAGCGCAAGCAAAAACAGGGCGGGGAAAACCCGCCCTGAATGCTTAAATGCTGTGCGTTATTTGTTGCTTCTTTATATATCTTTTTTAACAACCGGAAACTTTAATAGAATTTTAGTCTTGACTTTGGGGAATAGTTTAAAGTCCTACAAAGTGCTCTATAGCTAATTGTCAGGGTGGGGGGGTGTCCACTATGATTAGCTGTTTATTGTAAAATAAAAAAAGGCTTCTATGTAAAAACCTTGATTTCATAATTAACCCCAGTGCTTATAAAGAGGTTAAGCTTAAATAAATAACTATTTATTAAGTATTTGATAAGTATATTCTAAATTTATACCACATTTTTTAAAAAAAGCAAATTTAGAAATATCCTAATTTATTTTTTACCAAGTTTAAATAAGGATTTACCGACAATCGGCAATTTTGGGATTAAAATCGTTATTGACAAAATAAAAGGATTAATAGTAATATATATTAGTTTAATTTCCAAATTTTAGGCGCGTAGCTCAGGGGTTAGAGCACTACCTTGACACGGTAGGGGTCGGCGGTTCGAGACCGCCCGTGCCTACCAATTTAAAGGAAAGAGGATTTAAAAGGTAGCAAATTATTTATTACCTATTAACGCGTAAATCCAACTGGTAGTCCGCATGAATACAAAACCTCTATTTAAGAGTCATTCCTACCGGCATAATACAATAACACTTTTAATGATAAAATATCGGTTTTAATGTTGTCTAAATCGTTTTCTTTTTCTTTTTTTTCTATTTTTTCGTAAGCAAATTTTTTAATTGCA
>JAJZLA010000028.1 GCA_021803845.1 bacterium
TTAATTATAAAATATATAGTTCCGAAGAATCGGCTTTAAAAAAATTAGCATCGGGTAAATACAACTTCTGGCTTACCCATTTATTTTTAATGATAAGTTATGTTTCGCTGTTTGTAGCCATAGTATTTTTCTTAGACTGGTTTCAAAGCGAAAACAGCATGCCGTATCTTCATATAGTTTTATTCGATTATTTTGCCAGCATAGGATTAATTTTCGGAACTATATATTTTATAATTAAAAGATTTTCTAAGAAAATAGAAAGAAGCAAATTTTCCCATCATACCGACTGGATGTTCGTAACACTGCTGTTTTTAACCGCAGTAACCGGTGTTTTGCTCAGGGCGTCTATAGTTTATAACTATACGGTATCTGCTATTTTTTATATATACCTGATTCATTTAATGATATTATTTCCGATGCTCGTTATAGAAGTTCCTTTTTCTAAATGGTCTCATCTTGCTTACAGACCGGTTGCCGTATATTTTGCAAACTTAAAAGAAAAAGCTAAAAACCTAAGCAATAATTAATGCTTTAACATGCGTAATGTTGAAGGAATTTTAATAAAATTAAAAATTTAATTTAGGGGGTTTTAGGTTATGAGTCTATTTGACAAAGCAATGATTTTCGGAATTATTGCGGGTCTTATCGCCGTTATCTACAGCATAACGGTAACGATATGGGCCATGAAGCAGGATGAAGGTTCCGACAGAATGAAACAGATAGCTAAGGCTATTCAGGAAGGCGCCACCGCATTTCTTAACAGGCAGTACAGGACGGTAGCGATAGTCGGCATCGTTATTTTCGCATTGATACTTATCGGCGGAATATGGGTACCTCAATTCGGACTTCTAACGGCATGCGGATTCGCGTTGGGCGCTTTTTTATCGGCTTTGGCAGGTTATCTCGGAATGTTTAACGCCGTTAGAGCCAATATAAGAACTGCGCAGATTGCCCATAAAGGCGTCAAACCGGCA
The DNA here is from genome assembly GCA_021803845.1 of bacterium. The sequence continues at coordinate 975 of JAJZLA010000028.1, forward strand.
TTAAAGTTTGCATTTAAAGGCGGTTCTGTTACCGGCTTAATGGTTTTAGGCCTTGGCGTACTCGGTATATCGGTTTTTATGTTAATAGGAAAACATACGAGCGGGCTTGAAGGCGTAATAAATTCATTAATAGGTTTCGCATTCGGATGCAGTCTTATTTCCGTATTTGCAAGGCTTGGCGGCGGTATATATACTAAAGCGGCCGATGTCGGCGCCGACCTCGTCGGAAAAGTCGAAGCGGGAATACCCGAAGACGATCCAAGAAACCCTGCGGTTATTGCAGACCAGGTCGGAGATAACGTAGGCGACTGCGCCGGCATGGCGGCAGACGTATTTGAAACCTTTGCGGTTACTATTATCGCATCTATATTGCTTGCATACTCCACTTTTAAAGCCGGTTCAAACGGCGGACTAATGCACGGCATACTTTATCCGCTTCTTTTAGGCGGCATCGCGGTTTTTACCTCGATAATCGGCGTATTTTTCGTAAGCGCTCCTACTAAAGAAAAAATTATGCAGGGTCTTTATAAAGGACTGTTCGTTACAGGAATAGTTTCCGCAGTTGCATATTACTTCTTTACCGAAGCTTTTATGCAGCATGTAGGTAAATATTCCGCAATGGATTATTACTATGCTGCGCTTGTAGGTCTTGTTTTAACAGGACTAATTATAGTAATAACCGATTATTTTACTTCGACTGAATTTTCTCCGGTTAAATCCATAGCGGAAGCATCTACTACCGGCCACGGAACTAATATTATAGCGGGTCTTGCGGTCGGACAAATGGCGACGGCGCTTCCCGTTATAGCGATAGTATTCGGTATTTTGATTTCTTATCACTTCGCAGGTTTTTACGGCGTTGCGGTTGCGGCTTCCAGCATGCTTTCAATGTCCGGTATGGTTATTGCCGTAGATTCGTTTGGACCTATAACCGATAACGCCGGCGGTATTGCCGAAATGAGCGAACTTCCGGAAGACGTCAGGGAAACCACCGATGCTCTCGATGCCGTCGGGAATACGACCAAAGCTGTAACTAAAGGATATGCCATAGGTTCCGCTGCTCTTGCGGCGATAGTTCTTTTCGGAGAATATTCTAATTTGATACAAAATGGTTACGTAAAAGCTGGACTTGAAAAAATATCGTTTTCGATACATCAGCCTATGGTATTGATAGGACTTTTCCTCGGCGCGATGCTTCCATATATATTTGCTTCGCTTGCAATGAAATCGGTCGGAAAAGCGGCGGGGGACATAGTTGTCGAAGTCAGGAGACAGTTTAAAGAAATTCCCGGAATTATGGAAGGAACCGGAAAGCCTGAATACGGCAAATGCGTCGATATAGTTACGAAATCTTCCTTAAGGGAAATGATACTTCCTGCATTTATTCCGATCGCGGGTCCGATAGTATTCGGTCTTACGATGGGACCTCAAGTTCTTGGCGGTATATTATTGGGAACTATTATATCAGGTCTTTTTGTCGCTATATCTATGACGAGCGGCGGAGCGGCATGGGATAACGCAAAAAAACTTATAGAAAAAGGATTTGAATATAACGGGCAGACGTACCGCAAAGGCAGCGAAGCACACAAAGCCGCAGTTACAGGCGACACAGTCGGCGATCCTTACAAAGATACCGCCGGTCCTGCAATTAACCCGATGATTAAGGTCGTCAACATCTTTACCATCTTAATCATCCCTATAATATTATTACTTTGGGCGCATTAATAGTTAAAAAAAGTGGTCAGATTAAATAAATCTGACCACTTTTTTTCTCTTATTAACGATTTACCTTCGTCTGCCTATATTTTAATTAGCTCCCGTCTTCGTCTGCAGATTTATTATATCTTATATTTTCGCGTTTTGATTTAAAAAACGACTTTAAGAGCATTGACGATTCTTCATCCATTATGCCGCCCGTGAGTTCGATTTTCCCGCTCAGAATAGAACTTGAAACACCGCCTTTCGGGTCGGCTGCCCCGTAAACCACCCTGCCGATTCTCGATAAAAGAATAGCTCCGCAGCACATTATACACGGTTCAAGAGTAACGTAAAGCGAGCATTCATCTAAACGCCAGTTATGAAGTTTTTTTTGCGCCGCTAAAATAGCGTTTATTTCAGCATGCATAATGCAGGAAATATCGCTTTCGACGGTATTAAAAGCTGAAGAAATAACATTGCCGCCGATGCTTGTTATAACCGCTCCAACCGGAACCTCGTCGTTGTTTAGCGCCTTTTCGGCTTCTTTTAAAGCTAAATCCATAAAATATTTATCGTCTAATTTATTCATTCTTAATATTATATAAATTTATCGAAATTTTAAAAGCATTTTCCGTCAGTTTAAATTTTTATATATACAGGGCAAAAGTATATTTATAATTTAATTTACAATCTATTCCAATATAAAAATCGATTGCAATTTATCAGCGTATTATGTATTATTTATATAGCATATATAGCCGATATGATACAATAAACATAAAACTAAAACATAAATAAATATAATAAATACATAAAACGTGATATAAAATGCATGAAAGACTTCCTGATTATTTAAAAAAAGAGATTCTGAAAATAAAGTCCAGAAAAGATATTTTAGAGACATCTAAAATTATAAAGGAAAAAGAGCTTAATACCGTCTGTTCTTCATCCAGATGTCCAAACCTGCACCTTTGCTTTTCAAATAAAACCGCGACTTTTCTGCTTCTCGGCGACAAATGTACCAGAAAATGCCCTTTCTGCAATATTGAGCATATGGATATAGATATTAATAATAAAAAAAACTACCAAGCGGTGCAGTTCTCTGAATCAGCCGCCGCACCTGCATCGGCTGTCGTAGATATTGAAGAACCTCAAAAAGTAGCATATACGGTAAAAACTCTCGGCTTAAAACATGCCGTAATAACGATGGTTACAAGAGACGATATATATGACGGAGGCGCCGATATTTTGGTTAAAACGGTAAAGGAAATTAGAAAAACTACCGACTGTAAAGTGGTGGAAGTTTTAACGTCCGATTTTAACGGAAACAAGAAGTCTGCGTTAAGCGTCGCAGAAAGCGGCATAGATATTTTCGGACACAACATAGAAACGGTTGAAAGGCTTTACGCAGACGTCAGACCTTCAAGCTCATATAAGAGGTCTTTGAACCTGCTTAAAAGCGTAAAAGAAGAAAAACCGGATATCGTTACTAAATCGGGCATTATGGTCGGGCTCGGAGAAGACGACGGTGAAGTTTTTCAAACTATTGACGATATGATAGATAACGGAGTAGAATTTATTACCATAGGGCAGTATTTAAGACCTTCTTTAGAAAATATTCCGGTTCAAAGGTATGTTCCTTTAAATAAATTTATAGAATATAAAAGTTATGCAAACAAAAAAGGCGTAAAACAGGTTTTTGCCGCTCCGCTTGTAAGAAGTTCTTTCGGCGCCGAAAAATTTTTTAAACACTCGTCTTAAAACGCAACTCATTTTATTATTTATTTTATCTGAGCAAAATAATATAATATTAAACTGTTATATTATTTATATAATTTCGGAGAAATTTATCATGACAGAAGATTTTGATACTATTAAAAGGCTTCCGCCCTATGTTTTTGCGGAGGTAAATAAAATAAAAATGGAAGCCAGAAAAAGGGGCGACGACATTATAGACCTCGGAATGGGCAATCCCGATTCTCCTACTCCGGATTATATAATAGAAAAGCTGATAGAAGCGTCGAGGCATCCTAAAAATCACAGATATTCGGTATCTAAAGGAATTTACAAACTGAGGCTCGCCATAGTAAATATGTATAAGAGAAATTACGGCGTCGAACTCGATCCGGACTCCGAGGCTATCGTGACCATGGGCATAAAAGAAGGATTGAGCCACCTTATGCTGGCGATTATAAATAAAGGCGACGTCGCCTTCGTGCCGAACCCGACTTATCCCATCCATGCATACAGCGTTATTATTGCGGGAGGAGACGTCAGAAGCATACCTTTAATTCCGGGCGATGATTTTTTTGAACATCTTATGACGGCGCTAAAACAGACTTGGCCTAAACCGAAGGTTATCGTTTTAAGTTTTCCGCATAATCCTACTACTGTCACCGTAGAGCTTGATTTTTTTGAAAAATTGGTCGATTTTGCCAAAGAAAACAACATATATATAATACATGACAATGCATACGCCGATTTGACTTTCGACGGATATAAAGCTCCCAGTTTTTTACAGGCAAAGGGCGCAAAAGACGTAGGAATAGAATTTTTTTCTATGTCGAAAAGCTACAGTATGGCGGGATTCAGGGTAGGTTATGCGCTCGGCAATCCAACCCTTATAAATGCGCTTTCCAGAATAAAAAGCTATTTGGATTATGGAATGTTTCAGCCTTTACAGATAGCTTCCATAATAGCCCTCAACGAAGAAATGGAACATCATGCCGTAAGCGATATGGTTTTGCACTATAAAAAAAGAAGGGACGTACTTATAGAAAGTTTCAGGTTTGCGGGATGGCACATAGAAAAACCCAAAGCTACCATGTTTGTATGGGGTAAAATACCCTGCCAGTTTCTAGATGCGGGAATTAAATCGCTAGAATTTTCTAAATTATTGCTGGATAATGCTAAGGTTGCGGTTTCTCCCGGAATAGGATTCGGAGAATACGGCGACGAATACGTCCGCTTTGCTTTAGTAGAAAACGAGATGAGGATAAGGCAGGCGTCTAAAGGAGTAAAACATTTCATTAATAACGAAGAGTTTATTCGCAAAGCCGTGTAATCAATACGTATTTATATTGCAACTATTTATTATTTCTAATAACATTATATCCATTAATTATATAAATTATATTAAAACTATAAAATATGAAAAGATCTATCAACATTGGACTTTTAGGTTTCGGTACCGTAGCTTCAAGTTTTTACCACATTTTCTCGGAACAGAAAAATGAAATAGGCGGCGTATTTTCCGTACCGGTTAATATAAAAAAGATATTTACCCGCGGCAACAGCCACCCTATACCGGAAAATATTAAAAAACTCCTCGTTAAAAGCGTCGCCGACATAATAGACGACAAAAATATCGACATCGTTATAGAGCTTATAGGCGGAATAGAACCTGCAAAAGATATTATTTTTCAAGCTATAGCGGGCGGAAAAAATATAATTACCGCAAATAAAGCTCTTCTTGCCGAACACGGGGAAGAGATATTTAAAAAAGTCTCGGAAAAAAAAGTGCATATAGGATTTGAAGCGGCCGTAGGCGGCGGTATTCCTATATTGCGTTCCATTAAAAACGGACTTGCCGGAGACGAAATTAAATCGGTCTATTCTATAATAAACGGAACGTCGAATTTCATACTTTCTAAAATGACTAACGAAGGCGGAAAATTTGAAGACGTTCTTAAAAAGGCGCAGGAAAAAGGATATGCCGAAGCCGACCCGTCTTTAGATATAAACGGGACTGACAGCGCACATAAACTTGCTATTTTGGGCAGGCTCGCTTTTTCGACAAGTTTGTCTATGGACGATATTATCATAGAAGGCATCGAACATATATCGCAGTTAGACATAAGTTTTGCAAAAGAACTCGGTTACGTTATAAAACTTTTGGGAATTCTCAAAAACGAAGATTCCAAAATAGAAATAAGGGTTCATCCTACTTTAATTCCGTCTTCGAGCATTATATCGAAGGTTGACGGCGTTTTTAACGCATTTCTAGTCAATACTAAATTTGCCGGACCGTTAAGTCTTACCGGTTACGGAGCCGGAGGAAATCCTACCGCCAGCGCCGTCATGGGAGATATGGTAGAAACTATTTCCGGAATAATAAACGGCGAAAGCAGGCATGATTTTATTATGTCTAAAATTAAAAACAAGCTCAATATAAAAACAAAAAAAGACATAATTTCAAGGTATTATTTAAGGTTTTCGGCTGTGGACAGACCGGGAGTGCTGTCCAAAATATCCGGTATTCTCGGAGAAAATTCTATAAGCATCAGCTCTATGATTCAAAAAGGCAGGAAAGTAGAAGGCTCTGTTCCCATAGTAATCACCACTCACGAGGCAAACGAAGCCGAATTGTTTAAGAGTATAGAGAAGTGCGACAAATTAGACGTTATTACCGCTAAGACTATGGTTTTAAGGATAGAAGACAAAATAGAGTAAAGCAAACGAGTAAAGTAAATAAATCTAAAACTAACTCATAAAAAATATGACGGAGGTAAATTTGGTATTTAACGGATACGAAGGAGTAATAAAAAGATATCGCGAATTTTTACCGGAAATAGACGAAAAATATATAATTACTATAAACGAAGGAAACACTCCGCTGATAAAAGCTCGCAACTTAAGCGGGATAATAAATCCCGATATAAAAATATATTTTAAATACGAGGGCTTAAATCCTACAGGTTCTTTTAAAGACAGGGGAATGACTATGGCGGTATCCAAAGCCGTGTCGGACGGCTCCAAAGCCGTAATATGCGCTTCTACGGGAAATACTTCAGCTTCAGCTTCAGCTTATGCGGCAAGGGCGGGAATAAAATCTTTCGTTTTAATACCTGAAGGCAAAATAGCAGCGGGCAAGTTGTCTCAAGCTTTAGTCCACGGAGCGTTAGTCATGCAGATTCAGGGAAATTTCGACGATGCTCTGTTAATTACCCGCGAAATAGCAAAAGATTACGATGTTACTTTAGTTAATTCCGTAAATCCGTTCAGGCTGGAAGGTCAGAAGACCGCAAGTTTTGAAATAGCGGACGAACTCGGTTCCGCGCCGGATTACCATATTCTGCCCGTAGGAAACGCCGGAAATATAACTGCGTACTGGAAAGGCTACAAAGAATATTTCGCCGCAGGTAAAATAAAAAAACTTCCAAAAATGCTCGGTTTTCAAGCCGAAGGCGCCGCTCCTATAGTTTTAAACCATATAGTAAAGGAACCGCACACCGTTGCGACTGCGATAAGGATAGGCAATCCCGCAAGTTGGCAGAAAGCCGTAGAGGCAAAAGAAGAGTCGGGCGGATTAATAGAATCGGTAAGCGATGAAGATATATTAAAGGCTTATGCTTTGCTGGCGGCAAGCGAAGGAGTTTTTTGCGAGCCTGCTTCGGCGATTACCCTTGCCGGATTAATCAAACTTAACGGACGCGGATTTTTTGAAAAAGGTTCGGTCTGTGTTTTGACTCTTACCGGTCACGGACTTAAAGACCCCGGCAACGCCATAAAGGTTTCCAAAGAACCGGTCGTAGTGCCTTGCGATAAAAACTCCGTGCTAAAAGCTATGGGCATAATATAAATACAGTGCCAGAATTGAATTCTGTCCCCGCCACAAATTGAAAAGGAGGATTTATTTAACTAAATGAATAAACATAAGTACGTTATTTTATGTCCCGACGGGATGGCCGATACCCCGTTATCCGAACTCGGCGGCAAGACGCCCCTTGAGTACGCTAAAACGCCGAATATGGATTCCGTGTCGGCAAGAGGAGTTACCGGTTTAATTAAAACTATTCCCGACGGATGTCTTCCAGGCAGCGATATAGGTTCTATGTCGATACTCGGCTACGACCCTTTAAATTATTATACCGGAAGGTCGCCTCTCGAAGCCGCAAGCATGGGTGTAGAACTCGGCAAAGACGATGTTGCGTTCAGGCTTAATCTTGTAAATATACTTGAAAAAGACGGCAAAAAATATATGCACGACTATTCCGGCGGACATATTACCACGGAAGAGGCAAGACAGATTATAGAAACTTTTCGGAAAGAACTCGGCGGCGACAGGTTTCGTTTCTACCCCGGCGTCAGCTACAGGCATCTTTTCGTCGTTAAAAATATAGACATAGACGGACTTAAAACAGTCGCTCCGCACGACATTCCAGATTTGCAGATAGACGAATATATTCCACGCGGCACGGCTTCAAGTCCCGAAATAGTCGAAATAATGAAAAAAGCAGAAAAAATATTGGAAAATCATGAAGTAAATAAAAAAAGAATCGCCGGAGGTAAATTGCCGGCAAATTCTATATGGCTATGGGGACAGGGGTATAAACCTTCTATGCCGACCATGAAAGAAGCTTACGGGCTTGAAGGTTCGGTTATTTCCGCCGTAGACTTAGTAAAAGGCATCGGAAAATATGCCGGACTTAAAGTTATTGACGTTCCCGGCGCTACCGGATATTTGGATACCAATTATGCCGGTAAAGTCGAATACGGAATGAAATCTTTAAATGACGGCGATTTTGTTTATATTCACGTAGAAGCTACAGATGAAGTTTCTCATGAAGGGATAATAGATAAAAAACTTAAAGCAATAGAAGATTTCGATAAATTTATCGCAGGAGGCGTTCTGGAAGCCCTTAAAAAATTCGGCGATTATACGGTAATGATTTTGCCCGACCATTACAATCAGGTTAAATTAAAAAAGCATACGCGGGAACCTGTGCCGTTCTGTGGTTTTTCCACCAAAACGGAAAAACAGGCAGCCTATAAATACTCCGCCGTTTATTATTCCGAAACGTTAGCCCAAAACAGCGGTTTATTTTTCGACTCCGGTCCCAAACTGTTTAAATATTTTTTAAACAACTTTAACCAATTATAACAATATATTAATTATCTTTAATTTTTCAACGTTTTTATATGAGTAAAAACATTGAATGCGTAAAAATAGAAATTGTTTTTTTTGCTTGATTTTAAAAAAATGTTTTATTATAATCAATGTCATCATATTTTTTCACTCCGTTTAATTTTAATAACTAAGTTAAAATAACGATAATTTTAAAAAGGGACATATATAATGAAAAACGAAAACGTTTTTTTATGGGACGGTAAAATAAACATACCTAAGGACGGCGAATTAATAAAATTAAAAAGCGACCATAGCATAGAAGTGCCCGACAATCCGATTATACCTTTTATAAGCGGAGACGGTATAGGTCCGGAGATTACGCCGGTAATGCTTAACGTAGTCAACGCCGCAATGGAAAAAGCTTACAGAGATGAAAAGAAAATATATTGGGTAGAAGCCATTGCGGGAGATAAAGCCGAATCAAACGGTTTGGAAAGAATGCCCGCGGAAACCCTTGAACTGCTTAAACGCAGCGTGGTTTCCATAAAAGGACCGCTCGGAACTCCGGTCGGCAAACCCGGAAAATCGTTAAATTCTATATTAAGGCAGTCTATGGATTTTTATTCGGCGATAAGGCCGGTTTATTATCTCGGCCAGCCTACGCCTATTCCCGATCCCGAAAGAGTGGACGTTACTATTTTCAGGGAAAATTCCGACGACGTTTATATGGCTATAGAATATATGGCAGGTTCCGAAGGCGCAAAAAAGGTGCGCAATTTCTTCTTGAACGAGATGGGCGTCAAGGATGCCGCCATTCCGGAAGACGCCGGAATAACTATAAAGCCTATGAGCGAATTTAAAACTAAAAGACACGTCAGGAAGGCTTTCAGGTATGCTATAGATAACGGTAAAAAATCTATCGCCGTTGCCGGTAAAGGCAATATAATGAAAGCTACCGAAGGC
>JAJZLA010000029.1 GCA_021803845.1 bacterium
TTAAATTGAGAATCGTATTTCTTTTCCATTTCTTCTATTTTATGCCTCAGGTCTTTATGCTCGACAGCGATCTTGCAGAGCTTTACAATGTTGAAACAAAGGTTTTAAACCAGGCGGTTAAAAGAAATATTGCGCGCTTTCCGGAAGACTTTATGTTTCAGTTAAATGAAAGAGTAAGCTTTGAAACTTTCAAGGTCACAATTTGCGACCTTGAAGAGAGGGCAAAATATCAAGTATTTGCCGCATGTTTTTACCGAAAACGGCGTGGCTATGCTTTCCAGCGTTCTTAACAGCGAAAGGTCGATACAGGTCAATATACAAATAATGAGAACCTTTACGAAAATCAGGGAAATGCTATCCTCCCATAAAGACCTGAGGCATAAAATAGAAGAAATGGAAAAGAAATACGATTCTCAATTTAAAATTGTTTTTAACGCCATAAAAGAATTAATGAACCCGCCGGAAAAACAAGTCCGGAAAATAGGGTTTAAAACAGAAAAAGAAAAATAACTGCCTTTACAGCGGCAAATAAATCTCTTCTTTCATAAATGTTACCGCACGTCCCGATATAATTACGCGGCCATTTTCTTTTTCCACCCTGCATAATATCTCTCCGCCCCTTTTAGAAACCTGCACGGCATTTAAAATGTTTTTATCCAGTCTGTCTGCCCAGTACGGAGCAAGTTCGCAATGAGAGGAACCTGTTACAGGGTCTTCCGGTATGCCGAATTTCGGCGCAAAAAACGGCCTTATAAGCGCTAAGGAAGAAAGTTAATGAAAAGGAGGTGGGCTAAATAGAAATTAAAAATGCCAGGAAATAATGGTTTATGCATTTTAATTTAACTTAAAATGTGATTTATGAGATTTATAATCGGCGAAAAGTTAATTTTTCGTTCGGTGTTTTAATTAATTTTAAATCGGTGTTGACACTGTAGAATATGTATAGCTTGACGGACTTGAATGTTCGAGAATATGTTTTGAGACAGGCGATGCCGCCGGCTTTTTAGCTTGTCCCGATAATGGCGCTGAAGCAGGGCTTATAGAAGGTCCCCTCCCTTGATTTAAAGATATTATAAGAACTATAAAAATAACAAGAACTATTCCAGCTAATGAAGAAAGCATTATGATGAGGTTTTTATTCGACATCCTTTTAGGCGGTGAGATAGGATTGTTGTTTAAGCGGTTATCGGGTTCGGCATTATGCCCGCAACTCCCGCAGAACTTGTCGTCCGGACTTAATTCAGCCCCGCAATAATTACAAAATTTCTTTTCATCCATGATTTTACCCCTTTTATATTTTTTAAATTAAGTTTTTGAAATTCCGACAGAATTTTAAACTCGTAAAAACTATCCCCGTTTGTCAAATTCACCTAAATTTAATATATTCTAAAGAGGGGCAGTCGTGTCCGCTCCTCATTTATCCTGCATTCCCATGCCTTACAAATCAAAAATTCTATTTTGGCAATAGCTATTTGATAGATTGCCAAAATATTTATCCGCGCCTTACGCCCTCTGCGGGATCTATTTTCCTTGCCTTATAAGACGGGTATAACGTCGCGATGAAACTTAAAAAAAGCGCTTTAATCCTATTCCGTTATTGATATTTATGCGCCACTCATTTTTGTTCTTTTGAAATAGAGCTATAGCCATACCTGATGTTGTTAAATTTAAATAAAATGGATATTTCTTTTCCAATAAAGTAAAGATTTTTGCATAACCATGATGGATTGGAAGCGGATACGGTAAGGCAAAAGTTCTTGTAATATTTGAATTGGGAAGCAAATAAACTTTATAAACATCTACAACCAGTTTTTTAATTGCGTAGTAATGATTATTAGGGAAAAAGCTCCATGAATATTTGCACTGAGCTAGTGATTTAGCATCTTTATCACGGCTGCATTTTATTATATTTTTTAATTTAAAGGTTCCTAAATCAAAATAAATAGTTGTACTTTCTTTGCGTTTTTTAAAGCCGTAAGGATGTAAACTATAAAAAAAATTACTTCTAGCATCAATAAAAGCCTTAAATAGTTTACTATTCCTTGGTAATAACTCAAGATGTAATTGATTTTTGACAAGTATCGGAGCATTTGGAACATTACTAAAAAAATTTGGGTTAAAATTTGTTTTTGATATCACAGCTTTTGTTTGAGATAACTTTTTCTTTATCAGATAAATTGCCGTAGCTTTCGACCAAACTTTAATATTAGGCTTTTTATTCAAATAATTTTTAGTAGCTTTTGATTTATTTTTGTTTAAATCATTAATTGATGCAGAATGCGTGGCATAATTTGAATTATAATTTTTACCACTGCCACTACAACCAGACAATAAAGTCATTGTTCCAATAATAACCAATAAAATCAAAAATATAGATGGTAATATAGAATCATTTCTAATATTTAACTTTTTAATCATATTAAGTTGCCTCGTAAAAATCTTTATAGCATTCAATTAATAAAAAACAAAAGCTCCGATAAGATTTCCCGCATCGTTTGGGTTTTGCCCTCCAGCCGACTGAGAGGTTATTTCGGAAACGCTATAACTGCCTTTGGGTAAATAAGTATGAACAATCTCCATAGCAAGATTAGGAGAACCGGGCCATGCCGCATCTGTTTTCAAACCAGACAATCCTGTAATCGACAGGGATTGCCCGCCGCCGGCTATGGCAACAACGACAACAAGCGAATTATTATGTTTCACATTAAAAGATACGGAAGCTGATGAAGCGCCGGAGCCGGTATTATAACCGGAAAACGATGTAAAACGGCTGAACCCTGTTATGGCAATCCCTCCTGCTACCTGGTAACCGGTTTGAGTGGAGAATTCATTGAAATTACTTTTACTTACGGCTAAGGCGGCAACCCTATTACCTGCGCTATTTATTGCGGAAGCATATTGACCTTTTATAAAAGCGGAAGATTGAAATCCGCCGCCCGTTCCATATCCATAAATATATAGAGAATATCCCTGCGGTAAATTGACTGATGTCGTATTTTCATTTACAACGGCGGATACAACTTGAGGATTTGGAATTGCTGGAGTTGCAGGTGCCGTAGAACTCACATTGTTAGGGGTATTTAACATATTAGAAACAGTTAAATTAAATTTAGCAGGATTTGCGCTAATTTGAGGATTATTGACAGAAATAGTTATATTATCTCCGGGCTTTAGTATCCAACTATTTGATCCGTAATCACCTGTGAGGCCATCTATAACAATTTTGGTATTGGACCAACTTGCCACATTTAGGGTAACTAAGCAATTGCCAACGCTGCATCCTGCAGCCCACTCTCCAGTAGTATCGCCGACAGTTAAATAGGGAGAATCTCCATTAAACGGAGTATGATGACCAAATCCTTGTCCATAGATTGTAATAGTTTGATTGTTTGTCGGCATAATAGGATTCGGGTTCACGGAGGTAATTACGGGCTCTGCTCCCGTTGGCACTCCGGCAGCCGCCGCCTCTGCATACCCCCCATATTGAACGGGGATTATTCTTAACCCGTTTGGAGAAGAAGACGTTGTCGGATGTTGGGACACTTGTGGCGCTGGTTGTGAAACGGATGTCTGTTGTGCCGCCACATTAAGGTTGTACATCCCTGGAGAGCCGTACCCCATTTGAGGATTTGCATTATACGCCATGGCGGCTAACTGCGGGTTCCATACCATTACTTCCACCTGATCGCCCGGTTCGAATGACCATCCGCCGCCATAAGAACCTGTAAAGCCGTTTATAACTATTTCACTGTTTGTCCAGCTTGAAACATTTATGGTAACAAAGTTACCGCTCCACCCGGCATTCCACCCTCTTGTCACGTCATAAATCCGTATAAATCTTGAATCCCCATTAAACGGGATATGTATTCCAAACCCTGTCCCTCTTATCACAATCCTTTGATTATTTGTCGGATAAATCGGACTTACTGAGAAGATTTTTGGAGCGGCAATGGCTGAAATGGCGGAATTTTCCGTTTGGTTTACTACTGATTTAACAGCGTTTGGCGCATTATTTATCGTATTATTTATAGAATTTTGAAACTGATTAATAGTGCCGCCTAAAACGCTTCCGAATAAATTTCCCGCAAGGGATGCCGCCGGATTTAAAAAAACAGTTAAACCAAAGAATATCGTAAATATTAAAGCTGTTACTCTAACTTTTCTATCCATTTGTTTAATCCTCCTATTGCTTAATTAAACTTTAAATCCTGAAATATTTAAATAGTTCATATAACTTTAAAACTATAAAGGCTTACCGCAATTTTCGCAAAATTTCGCATCGGGACTATTTTCTGTTCCGCAATTGGGGCATTTTTTATTTTGCTCTTCTTTTTTACTTGAGGTTATCTCGCTTCCGCATTTTCCGCAAAAAAGTGAACCCTCTTTAACTTCTGCGCCGCAGTTAGGGCATTTTACCGAGCCTGAAGCCTTGTTAGGAGAACTTGCCGGGGATGCCGGCGGAACATTTTGAATAGGAGGCGGAGTATATGCCGTATTTTGGGCTGCATTTACTCTATTAACCTGAGTTGATACGGGTTTGGGATAAGGCTTTCCGCCTCCCAAAACTCCAACTTGCTGCAATATCGGCCACTCAGCTTTGTAAGCAAAAAGGTAAAATAAGTATATATTGACTATAGGAATGAAAGAAAAAAGCAAGGTGTAGAGCAAAGCCTTATCGTTAGAATATCCGGCTTTTATAAGGATTTTATAAATTCCGTAAATAAAGAATATCCATATGCCGATTGATATAATAAACATTATTATCATAAAAAAGAATAAGAACCCCACCGTTCCAGCCGCCGCCCCTGCATACCCCCCATATTGAATGGGGGTTATCCTTAACCCGTTTAAAATAATGTCCATAATATCCTTCCTCCAAATGATTATTAGATAGTGTTAATTTTTAATATATTTGAATTTAATAAAAAACAAAAGCTCCGATAAGATTTCCCGCATCGTTTGGGTTTTGCCCTCCAGCCGACTGAGAGGTTATTTCGGAAACGCTATAACTGCCTTTGGGTAAATAAGTATGAACAATCTCCATAGCAAGATTAGGAGAACCGGGCCATGCCGCATCTGTTTTCAAACCAGACAATCCTGTAATCGACAGGGATTGCCCGCCGCCGGCTATGGCAACAACGACAACAAGCGAATTATTATGTTTCACATTAAAAGATACGGAAGCTGATGAAGCGCCGGAGCCGGTATTATAACCGGAAAACGATGTAAAACGGCTGAACCCTGTTATGGCAATCCCTCCTGCTACCTGGTAACCGGTTTGAGTGGAGAATTCATTGAAATTACTTTTACTTACGGCTAAGGCGGCAACCCTATTACCTGCGCTATTTATTGCGGAAGCATATTGACCTTTTATAAAAGCGGAAGATTGAAATCCGCCGCCCGTTCCATATCCATAAATATATAGAGAATATCCCTGCGGTAAATTGACTGATGTCGTATTTTCATTTACAACGGCGGCGGATACGACTCCATGTCCTGGTTTTGAAGTAGAAAAAATTCTAAAAACTATTACTCCTGTTAAAAACAACACTACTAATATTGCCGATAGAATAAGATAAAGATTAAGCGAACTCTTTTTAGTTAAGGGTGCATTCGAATTCGAAGGTTCGTTTGAAGGCCGTCCATAACTTTCGGACACGCCGGCCGGCTTACCGCAATTATCGCAAAACTTATCGTTGTCTTCTAAAGGAGCCCCGCAGTATTTGCAATATTTCATAATGCCTCCATATTCACATGCATATATAAATAGCTATTCCACGAGCAAAGTCATTTGTGTTTCAAAAAACCATATGCCTCTAAATCGTATCCTTTCTTAACCTTAGTTGCCCCTTAACGGTTTCCCGCACTTTACGCAAAACTTTGCATTCGCTTCATTCTTTGTTCCGCATTCGGCGCATATAATTTCAGTTGCGATTGGCGCTCCGCATTTGTCGCAGAACTTGTTGCCGGCAGAAACCAAATTGCCGCATTTAGGGCATCTTACCATAGATTCCTCAGATGCCGACGGTGGAACGGCTAAACCTTCTGTTACGGTTCTTTTCATAGAACTGAAAAGAACATCGGTAATAGCGTCAAGGTTTCGAGAACCTACGACAAACAGTCCAATCAGCGGTAGCAGGATTAGTAACAAAAATATCCAGTTATAAAGATACCCTAAGCTTCCTAGTAGAGGTATTATCACGCCCATATATGAATAATAGGCCATCCCGACAACTATGGTCAGAAGAAGGAAAAAGATGATAAGTCCGCCCTCCGGAAGACGCTTTGATCTTGTGCGAATAAGGATATTGAAGTCCGTCGCCGAAATAATCAAAACGGCAAAGATAAGACTGTCCACAATTGCATTGGCTATAGAGATAGGATAAATAACGGTGGGCATCTGCAGATTTGTAAAATACTGATGGATAAATTTCGTATATTGGGGAGACAGATATCCGTAATACCCGTATTTTTTAAACCATGAAAGATACTGATGAACCCCGCTCGAAGGCAGGCCGTTGTTACTTACTACAATGGGGCTCGCATTTATCAAAGGTGGCAGGTGATTTACAACCGCAAGTATGATAAGCAGCGATATTACCGCTACCCCTACCTTGATTAACTTTCTTCCTACCAAACTTCCTAAACTACCTTGATATTGTACTGACATAATCCAACCCCCTACGAATGTTATAATTAACGGTTAACTCCTGCTTAAAAGTTTGATTTTTATATATACGTCAAATAAACTACGGGTTTTTATTTTTAGGATATTTTATTCTACCCTGAAATACGCATTGCCGGATGTTAAAGATATTCCGGGGGCTTCGACCTCGGCATTGAAATAATAACTTCCCGCCGTAAGGTATGCGGGCATCCTGACGGGTATTCCTACCGTGTAAACGCCGGAAGAGCTTAAGTTTGCAAAAGAAATATTTTTGGCAACGAAGCCGTTTTGTCCGCCTATTTTGCTTACTATTTTTACCGAAGGAACATTAATGTTTTTGGGAACCGTGGCAGTAAATTCCACTTTAAACATCTCCGTTGAATCGGCGCTAACATTTGAAGCAAAAGAATATACATGGGAGATAATAACGAAGCTTATGCTGCTTTGTCCGGAAACATGTTTGGGAAGGAAGGAGATTATCTTGGTCCCTGCAATTCCAAAGTCTGTTCTTAAGGTATTGAAAGCGATTCTCGAACGGCTTGCATGGTAAACCGGCGGGTGTGGATATTCGTTAACCCGGGAAGGAGCGTATGGCGAATGGGCGGGAGGTTTAACGGCTTTTTTCGGGTAAATGTAAGCTATGTTTTTTACCTCTTTTGTTTTGTTTTTTGAGGCTTTCCCCACCGCCTTAACTGTTTTATTTGTCTTCTTAAATGTATTTTTTTTAGGCGAAACCTTTTCCTTTTTTAATAAAATATGTTTTTGCGAGGAACTCACACGGCTTATAAACGGCAGTCTGCCGGTTTCATAGAGGAACACGGTAATTCCCGCTACGATTAAAACGGGGATTATTCCGTAAAGAAGAGGCACGAGCTTACTTTTAGGAAGTTTATCCCTGCTAAAGGAAAGATATTCGTTTTTAGCTAAATTATTATCTTTTGAGAGGGGTTTAATTTCATCCCGAGGTATTTCAAAAGGCTGGGTTGTGGACGGGGTTCCAGCTTTATTTGATATATCCGCAGCGGGAGGAATATCTTTGGAAGGCTCTAAATTTTTATTAAGATTGCCTCTTACGGGCAGACCTGTAAGGCTTCCGCATTTCGGGCAGAACTTCGCGCCCTCTTTTAATGGAGCGCCGCAGTTTTTGCAAAAGGCTTGGGAAGGGTTAAGAGAATCCTGCCTGGAAGTTTTAACCGCATCTAAACCGGACTGAATCTTCCCCGCTCCGGTTTTTTCAAAGCCAGGGGCATTATTTTGCGCCGAAACGGCACTTCCGCAGCTTGGACAGAACTTGGCGCCTTCTTTTAATTCTTTACCGCAGTTTTTGCAATACTTCATAAGGACTAATCCTTATTGAAAAGTTTTAAAAAATTACAAAAACCAAATTTACTTTTAATTTAATCATATTTTTGAAAAAAGTCAAATTTTAAATTTAATAATTTTAAATTTAACAGTGGTATTTATTTGCCGCTAAACCATAGTTCGAGCAGGTCTCTTTCTTTTCCTCGAAAAAATACGCCGGAAATCAATATATTAGTACATAGAACTATGCGCACTTTTGTTTATTTCTCGTTTCGTTTATAACCCTGCCGACATCTTTGCGTTTTAGATTTAATTTTTCCGAAATTTCGTCACCAATAGCGATTAGATTCTTAAAATCATTTATCTTGGGTTCTTCAATAGGCTTTAAAAGTATATTGCTCCCGTCCTGAAGTATAATCAGTTTGGAATTAGGCTTTAAGTTTAGAGCTTTTCTAATTTTATTCGGTATGACCACCTGTCCTTTAACGGACATGCTTGTAGTGTCCATAATAATAAACCTCCTAAATAAGTAAGTATTTCTTACTTTTATTATAAAGGTAATTAATTAAAAAATCAAGTTAAGATTTTTGTAAAATCAACAAATCAAAAAATCCGGAATTGAAAAGCACGTCCGATAGGAATATAATAATAAAAGCTTAAATGCTGATACATTAAGGGGGTTTCGCTTTGTCCTAACAAAGCTGCCCCCTTAAAAACCCCCAGCAAAATCTGGAATGTCATAGAAACCTGTTAAGCTTTACCTGCGGTCTCTGCTCCCGATTGAGTAATATTATCAAAAATTTAATCCAAGACCCAAGATGTTTGGCTTCCGCTTTAGAACCCTGGCCACATAAATCCTGTAATCCAGAAAAAGAAACGTATTCGCTTTTTTGTAGCTCGTCAATTGCGTCAATAAGATTTGTTTTGGCTTACTCGATAGTTTTTTTGAGACATTATGCCTTTAATATCGTCTATGTATGTTGCCCAGTATTTTTAATCATTGATGAAAGTCGCCTTTATTTTTTCCATAACTAATAATAATTACCTTTAAAAATTTATTTGTCTATATTATATATAGCACATAATAATTATACAAAATTTATAAAAATTGTATAAAATGAAATAAATTTTTGTATTTTTTCTTTACCATTTTATTTATTTAAGCGGTATTTGTTATACATTATTCTATTTTGTATAAAATTTAGATAAGTATTATTTTTTGAAATTTACGGCTTTAATGAAGGAGAGTATGTGTAAGCAGATATATCTCCTGGAAAACCATAGGATGAATATAAAATACGATTATTACCTGTCCCATATTGCAGAGTAATTGACCTCAGCCATTTTTTCTTTAAAACTATAGGTTTGGTATTTGCTAAGTTGCCAATAAAATCAGAAAGTTTAGGCAAAGTTCTGTTATTTCTGCTTTTCATCTCATAGCATATGTTATTTGAGTTAAACAGTGCAATAATTTTATGTCCGTTAATTGTAAAAATGTAGCTAGAAACGCTAATGCCTTCCGATTGGTATTTCTTCAAAGTCTTGTGAGTTATAGCAGTATATAAAGGTATAGACTTTGGTTGACCATATTCGCTCACCATTGAATTGAGAGATTGACCTATAAAAGCATAGGCTTTTAGCGGCACCAAGACTATTGCAAACAATATAAAAATTATTTTTATAATAATTAAATTATTTTCTTTCATTTTTTATACCTCCTTTTTTCTATAAAATTTTTTAAGGTGTATTTTAAGATTCTATGCCGACTCCCCATGTCGAATTTGATGTTTGAGCCTGCCAATACATAGGCTGGTTAAACATAAACGGCAATCCAAAAATTTCTTGGCCGGGCGATTTTTCTGTTATATTCTGATCATAAATAACGGCATTGTCTAATGCACCGGCAGACGACGTCGAAGCTGATGTTAGCGCTGAATAATCGCAGAAATTATCATATTCACCAACCGGTTCAATTAAAAAAGAATTGTATGTCCATTCAGTAGCTGTGTATAAACCGTAATATAAATTAAATCCGCCAAAAACTTCATCTAAGCATGAGGAATCTACGTCATTTATTGTAGCCCCGCTTGCAATGCCGTAATTTAAAGCGTCAGAACCTAAATGAATAAATGAAGTGCCCGTATCAAATGTTATATAAAACATTTGTCCCTGAGAATCTTCAATATAACCACCAAACTCTGCAGAAATAAGAGGAAATGATTGCGTTATATTTAAAGGATTATTTGCATAAAAAATACTTCCTGAAGGAATTGTATTGTTTACTGTTGTGTTTAAGCCATAAATTATAGTTCCAACTGGAGTTGTTTGCGGATTAGCTATAATGTCGTATCCATTAGTAAATAGTAGATTATTAAAATCAAGAATAAAACCGTTGTTATAACTACTATTTGAAATGGCTGTCGCAAAGGAAGGAGTAAAAAGTTCTCCT
>JAJZLA010000030.1 GCA_021803845.1 bacterium
GCGGCGGCGTTTATAATAATCTACGGTCAGCTTAACGGCTTCATCTATGCTGAGCTTCGGCTTCCAGCCTAGAACGGAAACCGCTTTGTCTATGTTAAGGCTTAAAAGTTTGGCTTCATGCAGGGCGGATTCGGCATGAAGATTCGATTTGGCTTTGTTATGTTCGATAGTTGCTGCGGTTAAGCCGGAAACGTCTTTCCATTCTCCTTTGCCGTAATATTTTACCACTTTCTCCGCGACTTCTTCAACAGTTGCGGCGGTATCCTGAAGAGGTCCGAAATTCCATGCGCCGGAGTATATTTTAGGGTTTTCTAATATTTTGGAAGCCAGGAGCAGATAGCCGGAAAGAGGCTCTAAGACATGCTGCCATGGTCTTATCGAACCCGGATTCCTTACTTCGATAGGCTCGTCTTTTTCTATTGCCCTTACGCAGTCCGGTATAAGCCTGTCTTTAGCCCAGTCTCCGCCGCCTATCACGTTGCCTGCTCTAACCGTTGCCATTGCCTTGCCTCGGCCAAGTCTGTCAAAGTTAAAATCCTCCGGATTAAAAAATGACTTCAAGTACGCCGAAGAAATTAACTCCGCCGCGCCTTTGCTTGCGCTGTAAGGGTCGTAACCGCCCATAGGGTCCGTTTCTTTGTAACCGCATAGCCGCTCTTTGTTGTCGTAACACTTATCGGAAGTGATAACTATAAGGATTTTTGCGCTTTCGGAAATCCTGAAAACCTCGAGGACGTTTGCAGTGCCGATAACGTTAGTTTCTATAGTTTCAAGAGGTATTTTATAAGACTCCCTGACTAACGGCTGTGCCGCAAGATGAAATATTATTTCCGGCTTAAAATTATTTACTGCGGAATTTAATTTATTAAAATCCCTTATATCCCCTCTTATATCGGACATCTTTTCAGACAGGCGCGCAAGAACGAAATTATCATTTGGCGCATATGGGTCTAAGGCGTACCCTGCAACTTCTGCGCCGAGCAGTAAAAGCCATATAGAAAGCCAGGAGCCCTTAAAACCGGTATGTCCGGTAATTAATATTTTTTTGTTTCTGAAATAACCATCGAAATTATTAAAATTGTTACAATTACTAGTGTTTTTAATATCGTTCAATAATATAACCCGCCCTATTTCTATAATTTGTTTTTAATCTAAAAAAATTATATCATATTACTATCAATTTTTAATTTTTATATTTAAAACCGCTAAATTTAACTCTTAAAATAACCGATATATTTAATATGAAAGTAGTAATCCTTGCAGGCGGACTCGGAACGAGACTCTCGGAAGAAACCGAAATGCGCCCTAAACCTATGGTAGAAATAGGCGGCAAGCCGATATTGTGGCACATAATGAAAATATATTCCTCCTACGGCTTTAACGAGTTTATTATATGCCTAGGATACAAAGGAAATATGATAAGGGAATATTTCGCGAACTACTTTTTATATCAGTCCGACGTTACCATAAATTTAGCGGATAACTCCATCGACGTCCATAACTGCAAAGCTGAACCTTGGAAAATCACGCTCGTGGATACCGGTCTAAACACCCAGACCGGCGGAAGAATAAAAAGGATAAAGAGCTACATAGGCGATAAACCGTTCTTTCTTACTTACGGCGACGGCGTATCCGACGTAAATATCGAAAAACTCCTGAAATTTCACAAAAAACATAAAAAGTTATTGACCATGACCGCCGTTCAACCCGAAGGACGCTACGGATCATTAGACATTGACCAAAACACCGACGTAATAATAAAATTTCTCGAAAAACCTAAAGGGGACAACTCCTGGATAAACGGCGGTTTTTTCGTTTCGGAGCCTCAGGTTTTAGATTATATAAAAGGCGATAGTATGGCATTCGAGAAAGAACCTCTGGAAAAACTGGCAAAAAACGGGGAACTTACGGCATTTAAACATAAAGGCATATGGAAGTGCATGGACACTTTAAGGGACAAATCCCAGCTGAACGATATGTGGGATACAGGAAATGCCGCATGGAAAGTATGGGACGGAGAATAAACAATAAACTGCAAAATAATAAAAATAAATGAAAAATCTTTTTGGCGGGATATATTCGTATAAGAAAGTTCTTGTAACCGGACACACTGGCTTTAAAGGCTCATGGCTCTCATTATGGCTTTCGCTTCTGGGCGCCGATGAACGGGATTATCCATTGAACCGGACACTAACCCTAACCATATTTCCCTGCTTAATATTAAAATGAATTCTATTATAGGAGATATAAGGAATAAAAAACTTGTTTACGATGTCATCGACAATTATAAACCGGATATTGTATTTCACCTTGCCGCCCAACCTCTCGTAAGAAAATCATATAAAATGCCACACGAAACTTTTGAAATCAATATTATGGGAACCGTTAATATTTTCGAGGCGTGCAGGGCTTCCGAATCGGTGAGAGCAATAATAAACGTAACAAGCGATAAATGCTACGATAATAAAGAATATGCATATAGTTCATCCGGTTATAGAGAAGAAGACCCTATGGGCGGGTTCGATCCTTACAGCGCAAGCAAGGGGTGTGTCGAACTCATAACATCGAGCTACCGCAATTCGTTTTTTAACCTTTCCGATTATAAAAAAACACATAATATACTTCTGGCAAGCTGCAGGGCCGGTAACGTAATAGGCGGCGGCGACTGGAGCGAAGACCGGCTGGTTCCCGACATAATACGTTCAGCCGCACAAAATAACCCTATAAATATAAGAAATCCTTACGCTGTAAGGCCGTGGCAGCATGTCATGAAACCTTTAAGCGGATACCTCCTTCTCGGACAAAAGCTTCTGGAAGAGAAACCGGAATTCGCCGAAGCGTGGAATTTCGGACCGGACCAGAAAAGCGACATTACGGTAAAAGAAGTGGTGAAAACCGCTAAATTATCATGGGAACAAATAAATTACGAAACCACATCCGACCCGGACCAACCGCACGAATCCGGTTTTCTTAAGCTTAATTGTTCCAAAGCCAATAGCAAATTAGACTGGAAAGGTGTATGGGACGTAACCACCGCAATAAAAAAGGCGATAGAATGGTACCGCGATTTCTATAATAAAGAAATTCTATTAACCGAAAATGATTTGGCCTATTACATAGAAGATGCCGAAAATAAAGGGCTTAGTTGGGTATCGCATAAAATTTCTGATAAGCCGCCAAAAAACATTCCATATGCAAGGCAAATATATTCTTTCGTAATGCGGGTCAAAAAGAAAAAAATTTTAGTTACCGGCGCTACTGGATTCATTGGCAGCCATATTATCGGTAGCCTTTTAAATATAAATAAAGATATCGAAATTATAGCTTCTTCGCGGAACAAAGATAAAGCGGCAAGATGCGATTGGTATAATAAAATAGAATATATTCCATTGAACATTAACCGCCGCCGCTCAAACCTTTACGAATATTTTGGAAAGCCCGACGGCATAATCCATCTATCATGGGACGGTTTGCCTAATTACGACGAACTCTATCATTTCGAACGAAACCTGCCTGATAATTATAATTTTTTAAAAAACCTGATACAAAACGGTCTGAGCGACTTAAACATTATAGGTACGTGTTTCGAGTATGGGCTCCAAAACGGATGTCTTTCCGAAAAAAACGATGCAAAGCCTTCAACTTCTTACGGAATAGCCAAAGACACACTTAGAAAATTTCTGAACGAATTAAAGAAAAAATATCCATTTAAATTTAAATGGATAAGGCCGTTTTACGTTTACGGGCGGGGACAAAACGAAAATTCCTTATTTGGACAATTAGATAAAGCCATATTAAAAAAAGATAAGGTTTTTAATATGTCATCCGGCGAGCAATTGCGTGATTATCTGTCCGTCGAAAAAATGTCCGAATATATTGCCGCAATAGCTCTTCAGGATAAAATATTCGGAGAAATTAACTGCTGTAGCGGTCAACCGGTTTCCGTGAGAAAATTAGTAGAAGACTACATCAAAAAAAACGAATACGAAGATAAAACTTAACTTGGGCTTTTATTCTCTTCCAGCCTATGAACCGCTAGCATTCTGGGGCGACGATTCAAAATTAAAAGAAATAATTTCTAAAAATTAAAAACAAAATGGACAGATTTAAATTAAAAACAACCCCCATAAAAGATTTATATATCATAGAATTAAGCCCTATGGCTGATAGCAGGGGTTATTTCGAAAGATTATTCTGCAAAAAAGAACTATCCTCTATTCTTAATAAGACCATAAAACAAATTAACTATTCTTTTACAAGAAAGAAAGGTTCCATAAGGGGTATGCACTATCAGCTTCCTCCAATGGCGGAAACAAAAATAATAAAATGCATTAAAGGCTCTATTTTCGACGTTGCAATAGACTTAAGAAAAGACTCCCCTACTTTTTTAAAGTGGCACGGAGAAGTTATATCAGAAGATAATTCTAAATTGTTTTTTGTGCCGGAAGGGTTTGCTCATGGTTTTCAATCGTTGGAAAAAAATATAGAAGTAATTTATTTTACTACCCAATATTACGACTGTAAGAGCGAAAGGGGGGTTAGATACAACGACAATATGATTAATATTAAATGGCCATTAAAAACTTCTAACATATCTGATAAAGATAAAAGTTATCCAGATATCGATTCTGACTAAAAATTGCATCTTTAACAAAACTTCTAAAATATTGGGTTAAATATAATGTTTTCAAGAATAGTAAACACAATTGAGGGGTTGAAAAATTTTAACTTGGGTAATTTATCCGACTATTTGCAAAAAGAATTTAATAACAGGCAAATTGTAATTTATGGCGCTGGCGCTTTTGGTCAGGAAATTTTCAACCTTCTATCAGCTAATAATATTAGTGCAAAAGCTTTTTTGGACATAAAAGCAACAGGTGGGCTTTTTAATATTCCGATTATTCATCCTTCCATTTATGAAAACAAAGCCGTCATAGTAGTTTTGGCTATTGTATTAAACAAAAAAACTAGAAATGAAATAATCGAATTCCTTTATAAATTAGGATATAAAACTATAATTGATGCCCAAAAAATCAGGGCTATGTATATTGAACTTGAAAATGAGCATACATATGAATATTTTAAAACTAATCAGAAAAATATTTTAAAACCTCTGGACTTTTTAGCGGATGAGGAAAGCAAAAAAACATATATGCAAAATGTCATTGCCCATATTTCAAGAAATTATGAGAATACATTTGAGACTGATGAGGAAAATCAATATTTTATAAATAGCCTTCCTTTTAAAAAAGGTTTCAGTAAATTTATTGATTGCGGAGCTTATATCGGCGATACTTTTTTAAAATTAGTGGAACAAAATCTTATGGTACAAGAGTATATCGGTTTTGAACCTGTTCTAGATATTTTTAATCAATTATCAAAAAATCTTTCTACAAAAAAAATTAAAGCAA
Organism: bacterium; assembly: GCA_021803845.1. Next base: position 5,412 of record JAJZLA010000030.1, read on the forward strand.
TGGCTTTTCCGGCAGCGGTTTCTGATAAAATGCAAATAATTAAATTTAACAGCAAGCATGGTTCGGGAGCGATAAACGAAAATGGCGATATCTCTGCTATATGTGTTAAACTTGATGACATATTATATAATTATGAGCCGACTTTTATAAAAATGGATATAGAAGGCGAAGAGATAAAAGCTTTGAATGGAGCAAAGAATTTAATTCTAAAATCAAGGCCAGACCTTGCAATTTGTGTATATCATTATATCAATCACTTTTGGGAAATCCCAAACATGCTGCATGATTGGAACCTGGGTTACAAATTTTATTTACGGACACATTCAAGTGCTTGTATGGAAACTGTTCTATACGCAGTAGGGGGGGATTGATGTCTTTAGTTCAAAGAGTTTCTTTGCATAAAAAATTACCATTAGAAGCGCCTTTCTCGGTTCATATTTTCCCCGCCCACTTATGTAATTTCAAATGCAAATATTGTCTTCACTCATTATCCAATAAAGAATTGAAAGCAAAAGGATTTAAAAAAGAAATAATGTCATTTGAAACGTATAAAAAAGCTATAGATGATATTGCTCAATTTGAAAACAAGTTAAAAGCACTTATTTTCGCAGGACATGGTGAACCATTATTGCATCCTAATATTTGTGAAATGGTTAAGTATGCAAAAGACAATAGAATAGCAAACAGAATTGAGATAACAACCAATGCATCTCTTTTAACGCCTGAAATGTCGGATGGGCTTATAGCTGCAGGCGTTGACAGATTAAAAATTTCCATTCAGGGCACTACAGAGCAAAAATATAAAGAAGTATCAAACTTTAATCTTGATTATGACAAATTTTTATCGGACCTGAAATATTTTTATGATAACAAAACACATACTGAAGTTTATATCAAAATAATTGATATTGCGCTAAACGATAAAGATGACGCACAAAAATTTAAGAAAATGTTCATTCAAGCTGCAGATTATGTAAATATAGAGTATGCAATCCCTTTTATAAATGAACTGAATGAATCTGCATATAACAATAAAGAGTTTTACAAATGCAAACAGGGAAATTTAGAAAAATCACAAATATGCTCAATGCCATTTTACATGCAAGTGATTGCTCCCAGCGGTGATGTATTGCCATGTTGTTCCTCCGATATACCAATAATTTTAGGTAATGTGCACAAAAATTCATTAAAGGAAATTTGGAATGGAAAAATTCAGAATAATTTTTTAAAGATGATGCTGAAAGATAAAAACAAGAATCCTGTTTGCAGAGTTTGTTGCGTACCCGAATACGGGCTTCAAGATGGTGATTATCTGGATAATTACAAAGAGGAATTACTTGAAAAATACAATGGGGCGTACAATGAAGGCAAAGATTAAACCAGGATACGATAATATAAGAAAACCGCTAAAAGATATTATACCTGTAGATACGCCTTTTACTCTGTTTATTTCACCTTCGCAGCTATGCAATTTTAAATGTCATTTTTGTTCTCATTCACTTTCTATAGAAGAAAAAAAGAAAGCAGGTTTTGTTTCTATTCATCAGGATTTTGAAGTTTTTAAAAAGATAGCTGAACAATCAAAAGAATTTCCCAATAAATATAAAAGAATTCTTTTAACAGGGTTAGGAGAACCTTTACTTAATCTAAAAATCGTAGATATGGTTAGGCTTTTAAATGAGTATGAGATAGCAGAAAAACTGGAAATATTCACGAATGCATCTCTTTTAACTCCTGAATTGTCAGACGGGCTTATAGATGCAGGGCTCACTCGTCTTAGAATTTCTGTGCAAGGCACTAATACTGAAAAGTATAAAAAACATTGTGGAATAAATCTTGATTTTGAAAAGTTTGTTGACGGCATAAGATATTTTTATGAAAAAGGTAGAAGAAAATGCTCTATTTACATAAAAATTATAGAAGAAGAATTATATGGAGAAGATGATAAGCAAAAGTTTTTTGATATTTTTGGCGGGATTTGTGATGAAATTTTTGTCGAGAATCTTGTTAGATCTCAGCCTATGATGGGAGATTATGACGCAAAAATCCCTCTAACCAGGACTTTTTATGGAGAAATTGCGCAAAAACGCGATGTTTGTCCGTACATTTTTTATACATTACAAACAGATTCGGAAGGAAATTGTTATCCTTGTCCTCCATTAAGTTTGCCTCTTAATTTTAGCTTGGGAAATATTTTTGAACAACCATTACGAAAAATTTGGGAGGGTGAAAAAATGCGGAAGCTTCGACTCTCCCATTTAAAAAAAGATGGCTCAAAATGCGATATTTGCAAAAAATGTACAAATTATTTATGCTTTACTCCAGAAGAGGATAATCTTGATAATCATGCTCAAGCAATTATAGAAAAAATTAAGGAAAGCAATATATGTCAAAAATAGAACCCATATCAGGACATAATGACAGAGTTGAATTAAAAAAAGTATTACCTATCTCTACGCCTTTCACTTTAAATGTATTCCCAATAAATGCCTGCAACTTTAAATGTAATTATTGTGCGCAAAGTCTTGGGATTTCTGGAATGAAAAGATATAATAATTTTGACTCATCAGAAAAAATGACTATTGAAACTTTTGAAAAAATAATTGAGCAGTCGAAGAAATTCGATAAACCTTATAAACTTCTTTCATTCATGGGACATGGTGAACCTCTATTAAATAAAGAATTACCTAAGATGATTAAATTGGCAAAAAACAATAATATTGCTCAAAGAATTGAAATTATTACTAATGGAGCTCTATTGGATAATGACTTATCAGATGCACTTATAGATGCTGGTGTTACAAATATCAGGGTTTCTATGCAGGGCCTTTCATCAGAGCAATATAAGCAAACCAGTAACGTAAATATTGATTTTGATAAATTTTTACAAAATCTTGAATATTTCTATAATAAAGGACAAGAAAAAAATTCTTATTTATTCGTTAAGATAATGGATTGTTCGTTGCAAGACGGCGAAGAAGAAAATTTTTATGAAATTTTTAATAAAATCTCATCGCGAATGTATATCGAGAAGGTTAAGCCTATATATGAGGGGGTTAAGTTTACGAAGGGTAAAACAGACTTATCAACGAATAGGTATGGAGATATTCACAAACCAAGACTGGTTTGTCCTTTAGCATTTTTTTCTCTTGCTGTTTGGCCAAATGGTGACATTGCTCCTTGTGATGCTATTTATAAGCCGATTACTTTAGGGAATGTAAATACAGATGATTTGAGTCAGGTATTTAATGGTACGCAAAATAATATTTTTCGTTTTAAATTACTTAAGGGTAAAAAAAATAATATGGAAGGTTGTAAAGTTTGTTGCGCACCTGATGATGTAAGCCATCAAAAAGATGAACTAGATGGAGCAGTAAAAGATTTAATTGAAAAATATTCGGCTCCTTTTGAATTTACAGGAGAAACTAAATGAGTGAAAAAAAAGTAACAGGAATATTAATATCAAATGATAATACTTATGAAAGAAAGCGATTAGCCGATTTACTTCCTCTATATGCTCCCTTGAGTATAGATTTTCATCCTTCAACTTTTTGCAATATAAAATGTATTTTTTGTATGCATTCTTCGACTAATCCTTGTTATGATTCTATAAAAAATAAAATGATGGATTTTGAACTTTTTAAAAAAGCTATTAATGATATAAAAAATTTTCATCAAAAAATTAAAGCCATCCATTTTTGTGGAATCGGAGAACCATTGATGAACAAAAATATAGCAAAAATGATTAAATATACAAAAGATACTAATGTGGCAGAAAAGATAGACATAAATACTAACGGTATTCTTTTAAATAAAAAAAATTCAAAAGCTCTAATTGACTCAGAAATTGATTTCATAAGGATTTCTGTTAATGGTCTGTCAAAGCAAGACTTCAAAGAATATACAGGAGCAGATGTGGATTTTGACAAATACGTAGAAAACCTTACCTATTTATACAACAATCGGAAAAATACAAAAATCTATATAAAGATACTTGATTTTATGGTCGAAACACCAGAAAAAAAAGAACTTTTCTATAAAATTTTCGAGCCAATTTGCGATAGTATCAATATAGAGAGATACAATGAATGTTTTTTAGATACAAAAGATAAGGACAAATTGAAAGACTCTAATTTAAGCCAAAGAGGTGAATTTCTTGGAGTTCAAAAATGTTGCGCCCAACCCTTTTTTAAAATGGAAGTATTGCCTGATGGCAATATCCATCCTTGCACTGAGGCAAGAACTCCTCTTGTTTCAGGTAATATAAAAGATGATACTATTGTAAATATTTGGAATTCTAAAAAATTAAACGATTTTCGTTTAAAAATGTTACAAGGAACTAAATTTGCAAGTAAAATATGCGCTGAATGTGCCTTTATAAAAGTATGCTATTTTTCTTCTGATAATATTGATTCGGAAACTGAACGTTTAAAAGAATATTACAAGAAAAAGGTATGATTTTAGATTAAAGTTAATAAAAAAATAATAAAATTAAGGTGAAAAACGCTATGGCTGTTATAGAAGCAATAAAACAGGAAAGACGGGATGTTGCTATGATTCTCGGTTTGCGAAAATTCTGGGATTATGGATATTATTTCGTAGTTCGGGCAGATGCCGTTTTGCCGGGGGAATACGACATTATTACAATAGCAGTTAAAGGCAGTGATGCTTTTCTTTTTGATAATTACAAAATAAACCTGAAGCTCTATAGTAGGCCTAAACGTTAAGGCTGTAGTATATTTTGGGGATCACTGCATTTCATTAACTCGCTAAAATATTTAATATTTTTATCCTCTTTAAAAAATTTGTAATACTGGTGTATTGTTCCTTTAGTTTCAGATTGCCAGTTGGGTAATTTTGCCATTTTTTTTATTTCTTCAATATTTTTTCCTGACTTTGACACCTCACCCCAATCAAAGTCAATAAA
>JAJZLA010000031.1 GCA_021803845.1 bacterium
ATTCCGAAAAAGTTAAGATAAAAAGGGAAATTATTTTTGCGGCGATAGTTTTCGTGCTCGTCGTTTTTTCTACTTTTGAAGAACTGCGCATGATATCTTTTTCAAATATTTCCGTAACGTCTAAGATCATCGTTTATGCCTATATCAATATTACGGTAGTACTTTTTTTACTTATGTCGTTTCTTGTGTTAAGAAACGTTATAAAATTAATAATAGAAAGGAAAAGAGGCGTAATAGGCGCAAAATTAAGGACTAAACTCGTGGGGTTGTTTGTTATAGTAAGCGTGGTTCCCTCCTTGTTTATGTTTGTCGTAATGATTGCCACGGGTTTTGCCGCAAACATTATAAACAAATGGTACACTTTCAGGTTAGAAAAAGCGATGGATTATACTTCGGCTATAATCAGACATAAGAGCGCCTTGATAAAAAGCGCAAAAGACGCGGCGGTAAACCGTAAAATTGAATGGCTCGAGCATTTTTACAGGGAGTATTCGCAGATAAGGTTTATAAAAAATCCTATGGAAACCACTTATCTTATTTTCTTTTCTATATTCACGCTTATCGTTCTTTTTATTTCTTCATGGGTTGGTTTTTATTTGTCGAAAAAAATGACTAAGCCTATTATAGATCTTGTGGAAGGCACAAAGAAGGTGGCATCGGGAGACCTCGATATCAGCGTTTCAAAAGAAAGCGACGATGAAATAGGAATGCTTATCAATTCATTTAATTTAATGGCTTTAGATCTAAAAAAGAATAAGGAAGATATAGAAAAAGCAAATATAGATTTAAAAAAAATCAACGAAGAAATCGACAGAAGACGAAGGTTTATGGAAGTGATACTTAAAAATATACATGCAGGCGTAATTGGTATAGATTCTACCGGCAAGATAAGAAGTATAAACAACGCCGCCGAAAATATGTTCGGAATAAATTATAAAGATGCCGTAGGCAAGAATTATAAAGACGTTTTTGCAAAAGACATATTTTCGGACATTAGAAGCGTCATAAAGGATCTTGCAAAAACCGGCAAAGAAAATCTTACAAAAGAAATAAAACTAAATATAGACGGCGCTTTAAAGGTATATATAGTAAATATTACGACAATGAAAGACGAAGCGGAAAATTATATAGGCTTTATAGTAGTGTTGAACGATACTACCGATATGATGAAAGCTCAAAGAGTTGCGGCGTGGGAAGAAGTTGCAAAAAGAATGTCTCATGAAATAAAAAATCCCCTTACGCCTATTCGTCTTTCTGCAGAGAGATTAAAAAGAAAATATGGAGAAAAAATATCGGTTGAAGATAGCGCTTTCGGCGAATTGGTAAACACGATAATAAAGGAAGTGGATGATTTAAAGAGTTTAGTAGATGAATTTTCGCTTTATGCAAGGCTTCCAAAGGCAAATTTGGAACCTGCCGATATAAATGTTTTAATAGGGGAAGTAGTCAAATTATACAAAAATGCCCACAGGAATATTTATTTTATAGAACATTTACAGGATGCTTTGCCGAAAGTTTCTATCGATGGCAGGCAGATGAAAAGAGCTTTTATGAATATAATAGAAAATGCCGTATATAGCGTTAATTTAAAAAATTTGGAAAAAACCGTCGAAGACTATAAGCCTGAAATTAGAATTTTCACGGAATTAATAGAACAGGCGGATAAAGAAAATACTAATCGAAAGTTAGCCTTAAAGATATCGTTTTCAGACAACGGAACGGGAATAAACGACGAAATTATCCATAATATTTACGAACCTTATTTTTCTACGAAACAGGGCGGAACCGGTCTCGGATTAGCTATTACAAAAAATATTTTAATGGAAAACAATGCGCATATACGGGTCGAAAATAATGAAAGAGGCGGCGCAGATTTTATAATATTTATGCCGTTACAATAAATATAAAGTATTTATTTACAAAAGAGGTAAACGTGAAGCTTGTATTAATAGTTGACGATGAAGAAAGCATTAGAAGCTCTCTTTCCGGAATTCTTAAAGACGAAGGCTATTCGGTAATAACCGAGGCGGGCGGAAAAGCGGGATTAAACGCTTTTGCCGAAAAATCCCCAAACGTAGTCTTATTGGACGTTTGGCTTTCCGATTCCGACGGTTCGGATATTTTGCGCGAAATGGTCAGGATAAACAAAAACATTCCGGTAATTATGATTTCGGGTCATTCCGATATAGATACCGCAATTAAAACCATAAAAATAGGAGCTTACGATTTTATCGAAAAGCCGCTTTCTTTAGACAGACTCGTTATTACGGTAGAAAACGCATTAAAATATAATAATCTAAACGAAAAGAAAGCTATTTTGGCGGAAAGTCTGCCTAACAGTTTCGAGCTTATCGGCGAGGCAGAATCTATTAAAAATCTAAGGGAAAAGATATATAAGGCTGCCCCGTCTTCGGCTCCTGTTCTTATTACGGGAGAAAACGGCACAGGTAAAGAGATTGCGGCGAGGTCGGTTCATATTAACAGCCTGAGGAGCGGCGAGCCTTTTATTGCAATTAACTGTGCCGCTATACCGGAAGAACTTATAGAAAGCGAAATTTTCGGTTACGAAAAAGGCGCTTTTACGGGAGCGGCGTCTAGAAAAAAAGGAAAATTCGAATTAGCCGACGGAGGAACGCTTTTTTTAGACGAAATAGGCGATATGAGCCTGAGAATGCAGTCTAAAATATTGAGGGTTTTACAGGAAGGTAAATTTCAAAGAGTAGGCGGAGATAGCGAAATTGAGTCCGACGTGAGGGTTGTCGCCGCTACCAATAAAGATCTCGAAGAGGAAATTAAATCGGGCAGATTCAGAAGCGATCTTTTTTTCAGGCTTAACGTTATTCCGCTCTATATACCGCCGTTAAGGGAAAGAAAAAGCGACATACCTCTTTTAGTAAATTATTTTATTAAAATTTTCGGCGGCAATACCGGCAGATTAGAAATAGACGGCTCCGCATTGGATTTACTGCAGAGTTATAACTGGCCTGGGAACGTCAGGGAGCTGAAAAATATTATAGAAAGGTTTTCTATTTTAAATTTATACAATAAGGTAACCGCCGAAGACGTCGCCGCGGAATTAAAAATTAAGCAGCATGCGATTCAGGAAAATAAAGGCAATGTTATTATGGAACAGGAAAACGTTATCGTGAATCAATTTTGCCGCGGCTATTCATCCGGCGAAAATATATTGCGACGTGAAGACTCAAATAACATCGAAAGCATTATGTCTGCCGATTTATTCCAGCAGGCAAAAGAAAATTTTGAAAGAGCATACCTGGTTCGCAAACTAAAAGAAAACGGAAACAACGTAACCAAAACAGCTCAAATTATCGGCATGAGCCGCCGCAATCTGCAAAAAAAAATATCTGCGCTTAAAATAATTTTTTAACAGAAAAATTAGTAAAAAATTCTTGGCAAAATTTTTTAAAAAAATATAGATATTATAAATTTAAATTATTATATACCTATCTTCCACCCTTTTTTATACACTACATCCCAAAAGTTTTAGAATAATCCCTTGTTCTTTAGTAAGCGCAACGGTTTTAGACCAGCTAAAATTTTCTTTGACGGATTTAAGCTCTACTTTATAAACGGGAGATAGTTTTTCAAGTCCTTCAGTTGCGGACATTCCTATGGGAGATAATTTGTGTTTTATATACGAAAGGAGAGCATATGCTATGTAGCAGATTTTGACGTGAGCTTTAATATGGCTCATTCTATACTTTCTTATGGGATTAAGGTTTATTGAACTTTTTAATTCCCTAAGTTCGTCTAACGCAATATATAAATCTTTGTCTATTATTTTATCTATTTAAGTTGACCAACTTATACGGCGGCGGCTTAAAATCTTTATTTTATTTTAAAATAAGAAAGAGTTCGGTTTTAAAATTTAAATGACGCATTTTTTATATTTTATTTTTATATTTTATTTTTATATTTTATTGAACATATCCTAAAAAAGCAGTATAATTAGCATATAGCATATTTTATTAATAAAATAAATTATTAAAGATTTCAATTTTATAAAGTAATTAAAATTATATTCGTAAATAAAATAAAAATAATGGCAAGTGAAACTCTGAATATGAAAGACGATATCCTTGGCATATTAAAAAATCATAAGGCGGAATTTTATGAAAAATACGGCATCAGGGGCATAGGTCTTTTCGGCTCAGTAGTGCGAGGAGAAAATAACGAAAAAAGCGATATAGATATATTATATGAATATGACTCCGATACACATAAATTATCATTATTTAAGTTAGAAGATTTCAGGCTGTATTTGGAAAATCTGTTGGGATACAAGGTTGATATAGCAAATAAAAAAAGATTGAAGCCTTATATAGGCAAGCATATATTGGAAGAGGTAACGTATATTTGAAAAACAAAGATATTCGTGATTATTTAAACGATATTATAGACGCTGCGGCTAAAATACAGGAATTCACGCAAGAAATTACTTCTTATGATGAACTTATTAAAAACGATATGTTATTGTCCGCCGTTATAAGGAAATTTGAAATCATCGGCGAAGCAATAAAAAAGGTTCCTATCGATATCCGTGAAAAATATAACAATATCCCTTGGAAGAATATAGCCGGTGCAAGGGACAGGTTGATTCATAGCTATGACGATATAGATTATGAAATTTTATGGGATACTTGTTATAAATGATATTCCGCAATTAAAGAGCGATATAGAAAAAATAATAAAAGAGTTATAATAAAATTAATTAATCCCTTCAAATAAACTTTATTTCGCGGGCTTTTCAATCCCTAACTTTTTGGCGAGAAACGAGATATACTGCTTTGCTATGCCGATAGCCCTTGCCGCCTTAGAAAAATTGTAATCGTTTTCTTTCAGTATCCCTTCCACTTTATCCTTAGTCCATTCCGTTTTTTTGCCCGGCTTTAAGAATTTATAGGTTTCCCAATTTTTAATGAATAAAACCTTTAATTTGCCTTATATAAAGAACGGACGGAAAGCTGTTCGTAGAGTTTATTTCTCTTATGATACTATCATACATTAAGAAGAAAATGCAGGATAATAAACTATTTAAATATTATACCATACAGGAGCTCTTATACGAATTAGATACCATAGAGTCGTTTGAATCAATTAATAGAAAAATGCACTTAGGGGAGATAACGAAAAAGCAGAGTGAACTTTTTGAAAAACTAAGGGTTACGCCTCCAACCTCGTTATAAAAAACGGGAATTTAGGATATTTATTAGCAGTTTCAGGTCAACTTGTTCGAGGTTCGGGGGTTGCGTCCGGCATGCATAAAAAAAACAAAACTTTATTAAAAAAGCTGACCGCAACCCCCGAAATAACGTCACGTCCTATGATGCATAGGAGTGAAGACCCGGCAAAAGTATATCGACCCCCAGATAAGCAAAAACAAGAACTATAAAGCCTAATACGGCTATCCATGCCATTCGTTTTTCAGTCCAGCCTTTTGTAATTTTCGCGTGGAGAAAAAGCGCATAGATAAGCCATGTTACCAATGCCCATGTTTCTTTGGGGTCCCAGCTCCAGTAGCCGCCCCATGCGTTGTCCGCCCAAGCCGCCCCTATGACGTTTCCGATGGTATCGAGGAGAAATCCAAAAATAATAACCTTGTAAATAGCCTCATCCAAAATATTGCTTGAAGGAATGAGTTTCAAAAAGCGATTTTTATGGTCCACTGCATTCTTTTCTTCTCTGAATTTAACCAGGAAAAATATGCCCAACCCGCAGGAAGCCGCAAAAGCACCGTAGGCAAGAAAAAGGGCTATTATATGATAAAGTATCCAGTAACTCTTTAAAGCCGGAAGACCAGGTTCAATTAAACTTGATGCGAGCGGAGAAAAAGTCGCAAATGCTAAAGCTGCTCCGGCAATAAACGTTGTAATCAACCCTAATGCGTCAAAGTCGTAAAAAGTCCTCAGTAAAATAAAACCCAAAATGATGACGTACGAAAAAAACACTAAGGAATCATAAAGATCCACTAACGGCGGCATGTCGATGCCTATCTTATAGGAGTACAGCCATCTTATGATGAAGGCAAAAGTTTGAAGAGCAAAGGTTAGTATTAAGACGGCCAAGGATATTTTTGAAAATATCCTTTTACCGCCGCTCAATATGTATAACGAGTAACCCGCAAAAGATAAAGCTACCAAAAACAATGAAATAGCAAAGTACAAAGAACCGTCTAAAGCGGCAATATTCGCATGAATCATTTTTAATCTCCCTATAAACTTAAATATAATTTTTGAATTCTGTTATTGTTTTACTAATTTTATCGAAATATGAAATTGATTTTTTATGTGAACCTATTAGGATTTCAGTGGTGCTTCCTTCCCCGCTTTCCGAAGGATAAATTTTCATCCGGAGCGTTTTATGGTTAAAGTAAAAAGAAAAGAATAATGAAATAATCATAAGGATGGAACCTATCCAAATGATCCATGTGTACGAGTTTTTGGCTATTTCCAGACCGCTGTAATAATATACTTTCACTCCCGTAAATATGAAGGCAAGCCTTTTATTGTACGTAGCAAATATTAAAGGAAACTTATGTGTCTTCGTTATGCCGGGATGTTCGAAAAAATCGATATTTTTCAGGTGTTTTTTGTTTTTATATAGAGATATATAAAAAGGAATTTTATATGGACCCGGGTGCTCTAAAGAACTAAATTTAAATTCCAATCCTTTTATTCCCGTATCGTATAATGTTCCCGGTTCGGCGAAGACCGTATGCTTCTCGTAACGGGCACTCTTTAAATTTATTAAAAGCAATCTTGCTGCCGAAGGCAGATAATGCCCGTAGCTTACCTGATAGATAGTGAGGCCGTCATATGTAAGGGGATGGTTTACCCGTATTGATTTTGTCAGGACTATTTTATTTTTTTTAATTATGCTTAGTTGGCTGATATACGCCTTGGGCATCCCGTCTTTGTAGTACTTTGTCGTATATTTATCAAGCTTTATTCTGAAGGGTAATTTGACGGGTTTGCCATTTCTGTTTTGATTGCTCTGCAAGTATGAATAATTAGTCGATAATCCTTCGTTTATATCTACATACGACCTGAATCCGTGAGTAATATTTAAAATTACGCCGAATATTATAACTATTATGGCTAAATGAACTGCATAAGGAGCTAGTCGAAATATCCCATTTTTAGAAAAATACAGCTCAAATCTTCCGCCGCTGGATTTTTCTTTAGGCTCGCCGAATTCCTTTGAAAATATATTTTTTGATATAGACAGTATTTCACTCTGGTTTTTTAAAGAATTAAGGCTATAATATTTTGTCTTTTTAGATTTCTTTCCTTCGGCACTGTTTGGGGCAATGTTTGGAAACGACGGGTCAGGGTCAAAGATAATTTTAAGGGTGTTGGGTATCCTATCTACGGAACACACAATTAAATTAACGGCAAACAAGCCGCCTAAGGCTACGAAATACCAAGAATGATAAACATTTAAAAAGCCTAAGCCGTAAAGTACATTAAAAAAAAATGGGCCATACGCCGTTTTATATACCACTAAGGGTTCACCCTGCTCTATTATAGTGCCTATTATCGATACTGCCGAAATTAAAATGAATAAAACCATAGCTAATCTAACGGAAGAAAAAAGCTTTTTTAGTTTTAATAAAATGACAATTATAAGTTTCATGTATCACCCCGGTTTTTAGTTGTTGGATTGTATTTATATTATTTGTTGATTTTATTAAACTCACTGTTTAAAAAACCCGGCGGCAATTCCCCCGTAAAATGAGCAACAATAGCCCCTTTTCTGTTTATAATGAAGGATTGCGGTATCTCATAAATATTACCGTAAGCCTTCGATATAGCGCGGGTAGCCATTCCAACCGGATATGTAATAATTCCTCCTTTAAAAGTCTTTATAAAATCAAGTACTGCCGCCGGTCCGCTGTTATTAACGGAAAGACCGAAAATAACGAAGCCATCTTTTTTATACAATTTATAAAATCTCTCAAGCCGCGGCATTTCAGCTCTACATGGCGGACACCACGTAGCCCAAAAATTAATAAGAATAATCTTCCCTCTGAATTTTTTTAAGGATAATGTCATCCCGGGGTAATTTATGCTTTTAACGGAAAATTGGGGCGCTATTGCCGCCACTCCTGTTTTGTCAGCCCTCGTTGTCTTCTCCGAATCATACAATTTAATCGCCAAGATGACAATGACAATAACGGATACCGCAAAAAATGATATTTTAATTATTCGTTTATATTTTTTATTCATTCTGAACTCCTTCGTACACTTTATTTTTATATGTTTGCTTGAGCCGAGCGTAAACCATCTATACATGGTCGGCAGAGACATACGGTATAAAAAGCCCGTCTATCTCCCGCTGGAAACGTTTGGCAACACATACGATATTTTTATGTTTATGTCGTATAAAATTATACTATGAGAGATTTTGGAGGGTGGTTTATCGAAAGTACCAGAAGTTTTTGGACAAAGATATATAACAAAAAGATAAACACAAAAAAGGCGGCTATTTTTTTAAACGGAGTAAATATATTCGTAAGTATATTTTGACATTCCATGCCGCATGCAGAGACAATTCGATGCGAATGCCATCCGTTTAGACCAAACAATGCATAAAACGAAGAATTTTTAAATGTCGATGCATTCTGCACTGCAGCGGCTGATTTCCCGGAATAACGCAACCCTATGAAAGAACCCATGTTTGGAGACACATACCCAGCGTAACCGGCATCATTTACGCACACAAAATAAAAAACCATAACCAAGAAAGATAAAATGAAAAACACATAGCGCAAATCTTTTTTAAAAAGCAAACCCGCCGCCTCCTTCTTTGCCAGAATGTATCTTTTTCACTGCAATTCTGATCAATACTACCATAAAAAAATGGTGGCGTCAAGCCTCATGAACAGCCACATGAACAGAATTTTTAGAGGAATTTTTAGAGGCTCAATAAATAGACGTACAAACATTATATAAACCCTATAACCACCCTCATTCTACGTCACATCGACATACGATTTATGATGCCTATAGAATTTTTTTGCCCTATAGTGTATAATATGCACATGAAGAGTTTTATCACGGGTAGAAAATGCGGTTTTTTGCTGTTCTTTTTACTGGCGTTCACCGCGGTTTTTTACCTGACTTTTGTTACCGATGCAGGATATCTTTTAGGTATCCCTCTTACTATGAACGTAGCTAAGAGCGGCGTACATATGCGCGCCGGCGACAGGGCTTTAAACGAAAAGGCAATGACGGGTAACGGACATTTCTATGAACAGGGGCGTAATGCGCAGATAAATGCGTCGTCGTCCTATGTTGTTTGTCTGGAATGCCAGAATGTTCCCGCATCCCGCAGACGAGCAGTAGTGAGAAATCGTAAATTCTTCATGTATGTTCCGCTCGCCCGACTCCTATATTTTGGGCAAGTCTATCATAATATTTTCCATCCACCAAGGTCTGCATCCGCGTAGTCGGGACGGTTTCGTCTGTTGTTATCGGCTGAGTGTTAACTTTATTTGCGGACAATTAAAAAAGGTAACAAAACAACAGTACAGTACAAATAACGGGACGACTGTTCAATATGCTCTATAACTATATCACTTAATTGGAGGTAACTTTAAATGAAAAATGAAAAAATAGATGTTTACGGAATGACCTGCGAGCACTGCGTAAAAACGGTAACAAAAGCTATATCCTCGCTTAAGGGGGTAGATTCGGTTAATGTAAACCTCAAGGGAGAGTACGCCGATGTTACATACGACGATAGCGTAGTAGGCGCGGCCGAAATAAAAAAAGCAGTGAAAGACGCAGGATATGACACCGAGAAGTCCGCGCACGCAGGACATGGCGGAATGAAAGGCGGCTGCTGTTAAAAACGCGCAAAAATAGTCTGTACTCTATTAACGCGTGAGATTGTCCGTGGAAATGGCCGCTGTAAAAACACATCGGCTCGATTAATAATATTATGAACGTCCCTGATAGTATTTTCGCTCCGCGCTGACTGAAAAAGTGACGGAGCGGAAATACCGCATTTGCATCAAATAAAGCTTTTTGCATGTAGTCTTATTTTGCAACGGTGACATTGGAGGTAACTTTAAATGAAAAATGAAAAAATAGATGTTTACGGAATGACCTGCGAGCACTGCGTAAAAACGGTAACAAAAGCTATATCCTCGCTTAAGGGGGTAGATTCGGTTAATGTAAACCTCAAGGGAGAGTACGCCGATGTAACATACGACGATAGCTTAGTAGGTGCGGCCGTTTCCACGGACAATCTCACGCGTTAATAGAGTACAGACT
>JAJZLA010000032.1 GCA_021803845.1 bacterium
CTGTTGTTTATTATATCGTCTTTGATATTCCAGCGAAAGGATATCGGCTGATAATAAAATATCTTATGGTTCAAAAATATAGCGAAGGGCTGACCTCTAAAGAAGCGGCGAAAAAATTATCTGAATTCGGTCCCAACCGGATTTTTAAACCTGCAAAAACAAGCCTTTTCGGCATAGTTAAGCGAGAGATTGAGGAACCTATGATTCTCCTTTTGCTGGTAGTCGGTTTTTTATACGGCATCTGGGGAGAATTGGAAGATACGGTCACAATTTTCATTGTAATTTTTCTGCTTGTTTCAGTGGAAGCATTTAATGAATTCAGGGCTAAAAAGGCCGTTGATTCCTTAGAAAGAATTGCAGCGCCGAAAACAAAGGTCATAAGGAACGGCGGCGTATCGGAAATCGATTCCGAAGAGGTTGTGCCCGGAGACATTTTAATTTTAATTCCGGGGGTAAAAGTTGCTGCAGATGCTAAAATCAGGCAGAGCGAGGACTTGCAAATCGACGAGTCTCCGCTTACGGGGGAATCGTATCCCAGCGATAAAAATTACGGCGAAGATATTTTTGCCGGCACCGTTATTGTTTCGGGAGAAGGGCGGGCCGAAGTTTTCTGTACGGGAGAAAATACAAAACTAGGTAAAATAGCCTCTATGATGAAGCAGATAGAGCCGCAAAAAACTGCTTTGCAAATAGCTATGAAATCTCTTGCCGGAAAATTAGTCTATATTGCCGTTTTTTTATCTGCGCTTGTAGCAATTTTAGGAATTTTAAACGGCAATGATATAGAAACTATGATTTTAACCGGACTTTCCCTGTCTTTTGTCACCATACCCGAAGAACTGCCTATTGTTATTACTATGGTTTTAGGATTGGGCGCTTATTCCCTGTCTAAAAAAAATTTTTTTATTAAAAAAATTAATGCCGCCGAAACATTGGGGAATTCTACGGTCATAGTTACCGATAAAACCGGAACGATAACCGAAAGTAAAATGAAAATTGTTTCGATTTACCCGGAAGGCGGCGATAAAGAGAAAACAATCATTCAAAATGCAATCAATGCTTTTTCCCAATATTCCTTGTCCGGCATGGAGCGCGAAATCAAGAGCAAAGCCTTAAAATTAGGAGTATCCGCAATGCCTCATGAAATGGTGCGCCTAAGAAATTTGGGTAACGGGCGGAAGTCGAGGTCAGTCATAAGAAAAAACGGAAACGAATATGAATTATTTGCGAGCGGCGCACCTGAAGAAATTTTTACTATGTGCCGCGGTATAAAGAGCGATATTAAAAATGAATTAAACGAGCAGACATCCAAAGGCAGGCGGGTTATTGCGATTGCTTATAAAAAAATAGTTTACGGCGAAGAAGGCCTTAATTTTAACGAACTTGAAAAAGAATTGGATTTCGAGGGATTAATAAGTTTCGAAGATCCTCCTAGAAACGGAGTGAAAGAAACAATTGCAAAAGCGGCTGAGGCCGGCATTAGAACTATAATGGTTACGGGAGACCATGTTCTGACGGCCGGTTTCATAGCAAAAGAAGTAGGCATATTGACGGAAAGCGGACGCGTGTTAACGGGCGAAAATCTAGACGGTTTGACTGATGAAGAACTACAAGATACCGTTAAAACAGTTTCAGTTTTTGCAAGGAATACGTCTCAGCACAAATACCGCATTGTTCAGGCGCTCCGCAAAAACGGAGAAATAGTGGCTGTTACCGGAGACGGAATTAATGACGTTTTAGCCTTAAAGAGCGCAAACATAAGCATAGCTATGGGTATTAGGGGAACGGATGCCGCTAAAGAGGCGGCGGATATTGTTTTGGCGGATGACAATTATATTACTATAGCCCATGGCATTTTTGAAGGCAGGAAATTTTTTGATAATCTGCAAAAAGGAATAAAATATTATCTTTCTGTAAAAGTCTCGCTGATACTTATATTTCTTATACCGGTTTTCCTATATATACCCGTTCCTCTTATGCCTATCCAAATAATTATTCTGGAATTATTTATGGATGTGGCGGCATCGACAGGTTTTGTCGCCGAGCCTGCCGAAAAAAATATCTATTTCCGTCTTCCGCGCAATCCGCAGGAAAGCATAATTAGCGCTAAGGCTGTTAAAGATATTTTAATTAAAGGGTCGGTTTTGTTCATAGCGGTGAGCTCGGTTTATTTTTGTACCCGCCTTAAAAATTTTGATATTGTTCAATCGCGCACGCTTGCTTTTGCGTCATTGATTATCGGATATATAGCGCTTGTTTTTATTTCGCGCTCCGACGACGAATCTATTTTTTCTATAGGATTATTTTCAAATAAGATTATTAATTTCTGGTCGCTTGCGGCCGTCGGATTTCTTTTTTTAGAAATATATATTCCCTTTCTGAGAGAAAGATTTGGTCTTTTTCCGGTCAGCCTCTTGCAATTATTGCTTACAATCTTGGCCACAACTGTTATAATGGGTCTTTTAGAGTTAAGAAAGATATTTGTCCGAGACGTTTACTTGCGGGCTTAAGGCCGGATAAACTTATCTTCGTCAGAGTTTTAACCTTGCGAACTTCTCCCAAACGCGCTTCGCGCTGCGGGTGTTCGAATCCAATTACCTTTTAGATATTTCTTGCTGACTTAGAAGTTAGGTTTTTAACTGGCGGAGAGAGAGGGATGAGCGTCCTTATGGACGCTAAAAGCGACAAACCCCCAAACGCGCTTCGCGCTGCGGGTGTTCGAATCCAATTACCTTTTAGATATTTCTTGCTGACTTAGACTTAGAAGTTAGGTTTTTAACTGGCGGAGAGAGAGGGATTCGAACCCCCGGATGTTTTAAGCATCAACGGTTTTCAAGACCGCCGCCTTAAACCGCTCGGCCATCTCTCCGTAGAAATGTTATTGTAATATTATAAATATTGATTTCCATTATTGCAATATAAAACTGCCGGACTGGATTAAATCATAATGCGGGCGAATATTTCCGACGATAAAAGCACGCCTTTTAAAGTCAGTATAATATTTTCTTTAGAATTCTGCATAAATCCTTCCTTTATGAATTTATCTATAATTTCACGGCCGGCTAATTCCGACAGTCTTTTTGCGTTAATTCCTGAAGCCGTCCTCAAGGACAGAAATATTTCCTCGTTTATTTTATCTTTTTCCGTAAGGATTTCGATAAAATTGCCGTTATTTTGTATAACGCCGCTATTATCGTTTTCCCTGCCGTAAAATTTTTTTGAAATATTTCGTATATATTTTTCTAAATCAGCCGTATTAGTTTTTCGTAGCTCTTTGCCGTTTTCAAGTTTTAAGAATGATGAAGCCGAAGGACCAAGTCCTAAATATCCGCCTCTTTTCCAATAGTTTAAATTGTGCCTGCTTTCATATCCGTTTTTGGCAAAATTAGATATTTCATAGCGCTTATAGCCATTTTCGGCTAACAATCCGCATAATATTTCGTAATACTCGGCTATGTATTCTTCCGGCGTAAATGCAGTTCCGTTTATTTCCCCTTTTTTACGAATTTCATAAAATTTCGTGCCTTTTTCGACGCTGAGCATATAAGCCGAAATGTGAGCCGGTTCCAAACCCAGTATCGACTTTGCGTCGTTGTAAAAAATATCTTTCGTTTGCCCCGGCAGTCCTATTATTAAATCGAGCGAAATATTTTTAAATCCTGCTTTTTTTGCATTATCTGCCGCGTTATAAATATCGTTTTTATTATGTATTCTGCCGGCAGTTTTAAGTACGCCGACGTCAAAACTTTGAGCTCCGATAGATAAGCGGTTTATACCAAGCGTCTTTAAAGCCGACAGCTTTTCTAAGTTTCCGCTTTCGGGGTTTATCTCCGCGGTTATTTCGGCTCCTTCAGCAATTTCAAAGTTTTCTCTTATATGATTTATCAGGCCGCTAAAAAAACCAGCGGGCATTATAGACGGAGTGCCGCCGCCGAAATATATGCTGTTTACGCGAGAGCCTCCAAGAGAATATTTTTCGGCCTCTAAATTTATTTCTTTTATCAAAAATTCCGGGTATTGCTCTAGTTCAGCCCAGCCGTTTACCGGCTTTAATTTTGATAAAGGAATAGAATAAAAACTACAGTAATTACATTTGCTTTTGCAGAATGGGGCATGAATATAAATGCTTAATTCTTTCATCGATTAGCTCGTTGGTTCTTATAATTAACAATTATATATGATATAATAATAAAAAGTATATTTATTAAATTGAATTTATAAAGATTGGATAAATTTATACCTTTATAAATCCTTAAGCTTAAATAGGAGGTTTAAGTCTATGGATAACGGAAAAGATAAATATTTATCTCAAAAAGCCCTCAAGATAAAAGACGGCGTGTTTTATACCGGCGCTTTCGACCCAGATTTAAGGATATTCGATATAGTAATACCTACCGCAAACGGAACGACGTATAACTCTTATTTTATTCAGGGAAGCCAAAAATCCGCTTTGATAGATACGGTCAAACTCAACACTAAAGACCAGCTGATAAATAAATTAAGCGGTATAACGGATATATCTAAAATAGATTACATCGTTATAAATCATACGGAGCCGGACCATTCCGGAGCACTGCATCTTATCAAGGACATTGCAAAAGACGCGACGTTGGTCTATTCAAAAAATGCGCATCATTTCGTCAAGCATATTATTAAAAAAGATTACAATAATATTACGGTAGGAGACGGGGATTCGCTCGACTTGGGCGGAAAAACCCTGCAGTTTATAAGCGCCCCTTTTCTGCACTGGCCGGACACTATGTTTACCTACTTGAAAGAAGACGAGATACTTTTCCCCTGCGACTTTTTCGGAGCCCATTACTGCGACCCTAAGGTTTTTAACGATTTATTGGCGGACAAAGACGAGGCTTTCGAAGCGTTTAAATATTATTTTATTCACATAATGAGGCCGTTTAAGAACTATTCCTTAAGCGCGCTCGAAAAACTTAAAAATTATAATATAGACATAATTGCTCCGTCGCATGGCCCTATATTAAGAAAGGATTTAAAAAAATATTTCGACTGGTATCTGGAAGTGAGCAAGCCGTCAGACGCCGATACGGCCGTTAAAAAGATAGCCGTAATTTATGCTTCGGCTTACGGCAATACCGAAGAAATGGCAAGGCATATAGCAAAAGGCGCAAGCATAGACGGGCTTACGGACGTCTCTCTGATAAACTTAGTAGAAAGGGATACTAAGGATGTCGTAGATGGAATCGAAAGAGCCGATGCCGTAATAGTCGGTTCTCCAACCCTTAACGCAAAACCCCCAAAGCCTATATTCGATATGATATCGTCTCTGGTTATGCTTAACGTCAAAAATAAAAAGGCGGCTGTTTTCGGCTGTTACGGCTGGAGCGGAGAGGCGGTTCAGATGGTGCAGGATATTCTTAAGAGCCTCAGATTCGTTATCGTTCAGGAAGGATTAAAAATTCAAATGACCCCGTTCGAAGAAGATTTGCTTAGCTGCGAAAAATTCGGAATGGATTTTGCATATAAAATAACGCAGGATTCATAAATATCAAAACAAATAAATTAAACCGTAAAAAATTTATTAATGAGTTTTAAATATAAAAAAGGCGGGTCGTTAATCTGGGAAGATAACGATTTTAACTTTTATACAAAAATAGACGGAAAAGAAGTTTTTATCGGCAGGGGTATGAACGTTCCGTATCCCCTTGAAGAAGGGGATTGTTGGTCTCTTCCCGGCGGCAAAACCTTTGTTTATAAAGACGGAATTATCAGTCAGGTTAAGTCGTTCGGCGAAGACAAAAAAATTTTAAAATTAAAGGAGCGCCTTGAAGATTTATACGAAAAATTCGAAGAATCTTATCTTTATTCGGACCCTCTAGGTTTTGTCCATAAAGCAGGCGACCCTAAAGATATCGAGATTGCCGGATTCATAGCGGCCGGATTTGCGTTCGGCGGCGTAAGCCAGATTCTTAAAACATTAGACAAAATAGACAAAATAGTCGAGCATAAATTCTATGAATTTACTTTAAATTTTGATGCAGCCGAAGGACTAAAACTATTTAAAAATTTTTATTACCGTTTTATAAAAGAAAAAGACGTTGCAGCGCTGTTTCTGGTTTTAAGCGGAATACTCAAAAAATACGGTTCTATAGAAAATTTTTTCCTTAAAGGCTTTAACCCGTCCGATTTAAACCTGAAAAACGCATTGGTTAGCTTTTCTGAAAGAGCGGTAAAACTTGTCGATTTTTCGCCTGTTTACGGTACGCCGGCTCCGCCTGAGGATTCCATGGTGCGTTTCTTTTTTACCTCTCCGGTAGATAACAGTCCCTGCAAAAGAATGAATTTATATTTAAGATGGATGGTAAGAAATTCGGACAATCTAGATTTCGGGATATGGCAGGGGGGCATCCAGCCTTATCAGCTGATAATGCCGGTAGATACGCATATTGGGAGAATCAGCCGGTACATAGGTCTGACCTCGCGCAAAAACCCTTCTTTTAAAATGGCTGAAGAGATAACCGAAAATCTCAAAAAACTCGACTATTCCGACCCCGTAAAATACGATTTTGCAATTACAAGGCTGGGGATACTTGATTTATGCAAAAAAAATGTGAACGAAGCGGACTGCGAAAAATGCGGCATTTACGATATTTGCAATCAGACTTTAACTTTTTAAAAGGATTCTTATTAATGAAGATCAAAAAATTAAAATCGTTATTATTTCTTGTTTTTTCGGCTTTTCTTGTTTTTTCGGCTTTTGACGTTATAAACCCTGTTTTTTCGCATGCCGCCGTTAAGCCTGCTGCCGATATAGAAAAAGACGGCAAAAATTTCGGGGCGTACATACTAAAAAAAGACGTGCTTCTTAAGCTGAATGAGCATTACGGACTAAAAGCGTATATAACCGAATCGGTAAAAATTGAGTCGCAAAGAGGAATCAATAAGTATTCCGAGGTTATAGTCCCTTTTTCGGAAAAATATCAGAAGATTAAATTACTTTATGCCTATACTTTGCTTAACGGTATGTTTAAGGTTCCCGTAGGCAAACACGCAGTCAACGTTGTTTCTCCGGGCTTTGCGGTTAATTACCCCGCTTATTCCGATATAAAATATCTTACTCTTTCGATGCCGGCGGTCGAAAAAGGTTCGGTTATAAATTTTTCCTACGAGATAGATAATTTTAAGCCGTTGATTAAAAACGGAGTCTTTTATACCGCTTATTTTTCTTATACTATGCCGGCCCGGAAAATAAGTTTTTCGCTGATATATCCAGAAGGGATTAATATTAATTTGTATATGCATAAATTAAGCGGGCATGAAGTTTCGAAAAAGTTAGTTTATATTAAAAATAAAAAATTCGTAAAATTAAGCGCATCTCTTAGCAGCGTTGCGGCGATAAAAAAAGAATCCTATATGCCGCCCTTAAAAAATTTAAGAAGTTATATTGCCGTATCTACTTATAATTCCTGGAGCAGACTTTTTAACCGAATAAACGCGATGTTCGCAAAAGCCGAAAGGCCTACCGCAAAAATAAAAGAATTTGCCGCATCGGCCGTAAAAAAAGGCAAAGGCGAGAGCCTTAGGCAAAAAGCGGCTTTAATTTATTACAGCTTTGTTAAAACCTTTAGATATGTTGGAATAGGCTACGGTATAAACGGCTATAATCCGGAGCCGGCGGGAACGACGTTTGCGAACGGTTACGGGGATTCAAAATCCTTGGCCGCCCTCCTTATAACTATGCTGAAGGTTGAAGGAATCGATGCGTATCCCGTTCTTATACCGTCTTTAAATACGGCCGCTTTAAATATAAAAAGCGTTTCTCCCAGGCAGTTCGATTCCGTTATAGTCGGTTTTACCTTAAAAGAAAAAGGTAAAAATAAAAAGTATTATCTTTACCCCGACTCTTCATCCTATAAAGCCTTCAAGATTCCTTTCGGCCTGGCGGGAAGAAAAGGCGCCGCGATTATAGGGCGCGGCAGTTTTAAATTTATTTCTATCCCTGCCGAGAAGCCCGAGCAGAACGAAAAAGTTTTATTATTTAAAGGCAGGATTGCTAAAAGCGGAACTTTAAAAGGCAGGATTTCAATAATTTATAAAGGATTATATTCCAATTTTGAAAGAACTTCGCTTAAAGATATAAATAATTACCGTAAAAAGCTCAAAGCGGCAAATTTTTTATATGATTTTATCCCCGGAGCCTATATAGAAAGTTTTAAATATAAAAATATTAAGAAAATTAATGGTAACGTTAAGCTTAATATAAAATTTATCGATAGAAATTATGGAGTATTAAGAGGGGATAAGTTATTATTTCATTCGGTAATGCCTGTAGATATGAGCCTGATACGGCTTGTTTTAAAAAGAAAAAGGCTTTATCCTTTGATAATAGGCTATCCGTTTGAACATATCGGCAAAATTAAAATAAAAATTCCTGAAAAATCCTCTATATATTATTTGCCGCAGCCGTTAAAATTCAACAATGAAGCGGGGTCTGCCTATTCAAACTGTTCGTTTTCAAAAAATAAAGCAGAGTTGAGCTGTGTTTATAAATTTGAATCTAAAAAACCGGCGGTATCTGTTAAGGACTATAAAAAATACAGGAAAATTATAAAAGCATATGCCGCGTATTTAAAAAATTATTTCATTGCAGTATCGAGCGTATATTTTTATTAATATAAAATTTACAGGAGGATTTAAAAATGAGAAGCATGACGGAAGAAGATTTAAAAGCCGCTTTCGCGGGCGAAAGCCAGGCGCACGTAAAGTATATGATTTTTTCGGAAGAGGCGCAGAAGGAAGGCAAGCCTAAGTTGGCTAACGTATTCAGGGCTATAGCAAGAGCCGAGCTCATTCACGCAAAAAATCATTTAAGGGCGCTCGGAGGCATTAAAAAATCGGGAGAAAATATTGCCGCTGCGTATAGCGGCGAAGATTACGAAATAGAGGAGATGTATCCTGTATTTTATGAAGTAGCTAAATTTCAAGGCGAAAAGGAAGCCGTGCGTTCTACGCATTATGCTCTGGAAGCCGAAAAAATACACAGGGAGATATATAAGAAGGCAAAGGAACTTGATGCCTCAGGGAAAGATTTCGACGGAGAAACGGTCTATATATGTCCCGTCTGCGGTCATACCCATGTCGGAGCGGAAGCGCCGGATAAATGTCCCGTCTGCGGCTGCGCGAAAGATAAATATATTAAATTTGCCGCATAAAATAAAATTCATAAAATTTGACAATATCTATTTTTGTGATATTATAAAAATATAGAAACATTATTAGCGCTAAATGTTTTAAAAGGAGGGAATTACCATGATTCAGGGAGTAAACGGCAATCCTACGGCTTCACAGCTTTTTCAGAACAATCAAGCCGATGCCAATAAGGGTCAATATCAAAATATATCAGGTCCGAACGATGTTGCCGATAAAACTGCGGCGTTAACTTTAAATACCGTCGATAAGCTTAATCAGGGTTTAGTAAATGCCCTTAACCAGTCAACGGCTAATCTTAATCAGAACGTCCAAAATCTTCAGTCCAACGGCGGCAGCGGAAATGCGTCTGGCCAACAGCAGTATAATAACGGCGGACAACCCGTTACTATAGGCACAAATCAAAGCGGCAATTTATTAAGCAAAATAGTTTAGTTTTTGCGTTAGATATTTAAATGCTGAAAAAATTAAACGATTTGATTGAAAGGGCGGGACTTTTTTCTCCTAAAACGGCGGCGGTAGCCGTTGCGGAGGAAGACCTCGTCATCGAAAGTATATTGAAATCCTATAAAAGCCGTCTAATAATTCCTAAATTAATAGGAAATAAAAACAAAATACTTTCTCTTTTAAAGAAAAACCGCTTAAAAGATTTAGACTTTAAGGATATTGAAATAATAGGCGCCGATAACGACGCCGATGCCGCTTATATCGCCGCTAAACTCGCTTTGGAAAAAAAAGTCGATATAATAATAAAAGGGCATATCCATACCGATATATTAATGCATCAGCTTTTCCATACGGAAAACGGCTTAAAAACGAACAGGTTTGTTTCCCATATATTTTTAATGGAAATTAAAACCTATAAAAAACTAATATCGATAACCGATGCCGCAATAAACATTAATCCGGATATAACGCAAAAAGCCCAAATACTTCAAAATGCGATAGACGTATGCCTAATGCTCGGCATTAAGCGCCCAAAAGCCGCTATGCTATCGGTATGGATATGCC
>JAJZLA010000033.1 GCA_021803845.1 bacterium
TTATTTAAAAATTTGCCGTCTTTATAATAAAATGCATTGGCTATATTCTCCTGAACGTCGAAAGTAAGCCTGTCATTTTTTTTTCCGGCAAGCAGATGCATCATAATGCGCGTTTTTAAAATAAATTTTTTTCCTTCATAAAGATTCGTTATATCCTCTTTTTTTAAAGAAGTATCGGCGTTGTTTGCTTTAAGCGCGGCAATCACCATTTCTTCAGCTTTTTTAAATTTACATTTACATTCGACGATTTCTCCGCCGCCGTCCAGATTTGGAAATATATCCTTAACGCCAAGATAATATATCCATCCGCAATAAGAATAATCCCTCAAACCTCCTATAGCCTCTTTAACGTCCGGTTCGAGAAGAAAAATATCGTTGTCGGTCATAACATTGATAAGTCGCCTTTTTCTTAAGCGCTTCATTATTTCTTTTAAAAAAATTAATTTCGCGTCTATCTTTTTAAAGTCCGATGTAAATTTATCGAATAATGACTTGTTGCCGGTTATATATCTTGCATTTATAAAAGACGTATATGTATTCAAATCACTGCTCATAAGTTCTATGGCTTCTGCGCTGGTCATTACGCTCTGCGCAAGATCTACTCCGGCATCCCAGAATAAATAAAAAAAATCCTTTATATCCCTTGCGGAATCCTCTGCACTTAATCCGTTTTCCGTCAAAATCATTATATCGATGTCAGAATAAGGACATAATTCTAAATTTGAATAACTGCCCCCCGCTACTATGCAGTATTCGCTGCCGCCTTTAATAAGAGAAAAAGCTTCTATGATAATAGAATCGTAAAATAAAGAAATTTCTTTGGCGGTATGAAAAGAATCGTAATTAAAAAGGTTGTCTTTTAACAGCGCATATTTCGATTTTATTTTTTGTTTTAATTCCGTTGGCGTAATCATAGTAATCATTAATACTTGTCTCCGATATTCCTTTAATATAACGTAATCTATTCATAATATTATAGTATAATACAAATAAATTTATCCGGGCTTATATATTTCATTCCGGTCTGTTTTATGCATGCAAAGCTAAATTGTTAAAAGTAATTTTTTGATGGCGACAAAATTGTTAATGATAATATAATTATACAATTATTTATGTTATAATATCTTTAAAAAAACAAAAACATATATAACTAAATCGAAATGTTTAACGTAATATTAATTTTTTTTCGTAAGTTAAAAATATTAACGAATCAACATAAATCTGATTTAATAAGAATTTTTGTTTTTCTTATAGCAATACTTTTAATTTTTTCTTACTTATTCAGCCGCTACGAAAAAATATCTTTTTTTAAATCATTTTACTGGGCGGTTACTACCGCCACTACCGTAGGTTACGGCGACGTCACGCCGACAAACAATATAGGAAGAATTATCGCTATGGGTTTAATGATTCTAGGAATAGGAATTTTAGGTCTTTTTTTAGCGACGGTATCTTCTATTATGTTTGAATTTAAAATAGGGAGGATATTTGGAACTATGGAAAGCCATATTTTTAAGGAGCATATTGTTATACTAGGTTACAGCAGTTTAATAAAATCTTCTTTGAAAGATATTATGGAAACAAAAGATAACGTAACCCTTGTGGCAAATATCGAAAAATCGCCGGAAAACAGCGGTAAATTAATATTTATAAAAGGCGATATTACAGATGAAAAAACTGTTGCAAAAGCTCACGTCGACAAAGCAAAACTGTGCATTATTTCAGACGAAGACGATTCAAACTCTTTAATAGCCGGTATAAACGTAAGGACGCAATATAAAAATACTTACATAATTGCTTTAATTTTTAAAAAAGAGACTGAAAGAGCTTTTAAAGAAATAGGCATCAACGAGGTATTTTCCTCGGGTTCGTTTTCAAGCAGGGTGCTTGTTAAATCCATAGAGTTTAAAGGCGCTTCGAAATTTTTTAATCAGCTTTTAGACGAAAATTTTAAAGAGGGGCTTATAGAAAAAGATTTGCCCAGAAATCTAGAAAATAAAGAATTTTTAGAAGTTATAAAATTTTTTAAAGAAAATAAAGACGAAATTGCCGTAGGAATAAAAAGAAATGAACAGGTTATGATAAACCCCGAAAAATCTTTTATCGTCGTCGTCGGCGACAGGGTTATGTTAATCGGGAAAAAGAGCTGACTCGGTTATTATTAATTATAATTACATTATGAAAATAGTAGAAAAATGCGTAAATAAATCTGATCCCTTTATTTAATAGCGGAATTAAAAGGATATATACCGCCTGGAGGGAGTTATCGGCGGCATCGGCAGCATAGCCGCATTTTCCAAATTTCTCCTTATCGTCATCATCGCATACATCATTGAATTGTTTGAATGTAAATACTGTTCATCCATCATGTAATCGCTTATTCCGCTTTGTTACATTCCGCATTGCGTTACGTCCGATTTTATCCATTTTTATAATTGTAATTATTATAATATTAATTTATTGAATTATTCGTAATTTTAAGTAAATGTAAAATATCGTTAATTTCGTTATTATTTTTCGTTCTTTTTTCGCTATTATTTTCTTCCATTTTTTTAAAAATGTAATATAATAAGATGTTTTTATAATTTTAAATATAAAGATAAATAAACTCAATAAATTTTACTTAACTTAATATATTTTAATATCTTATATTATGAATAAACTTAGCACTGACAACGTAAAGAAAGCTTTAACCGAAAATAAATCGCTTAAAGCCCTAGGCATAGTGTTCGGAGACATAGGAACCAGCCCTATATACACTATAGCCGTTATCTTTACCTATCTAAAGGTTACGGGAATGAACGTCCTCGGAGTTGTGTCGCTTATAATCTGGACGCTCACCCTGCTGGTTACCGTCCAGTACGTATGGTTTGCAATGGGCATAAGCGAAAGAAACGAGGGCGGCACTATAATACTTAAAAATATTATTCAAAAATATATCAAATCCGCCCGCGAAGTTGCTTTCATAACCGTAATATCGTATATAGCGCTGTCGCTTCTTATAGGCGACTCGGTTATTACTCCGGCTATAAGTATATTAAGCGCGGTTGAAGGTATAAGCCTTATTCCTTTTTTTAAAAACATAGCTACGGATACCGTAATTTTAATTTCGATTATAATAACGATTGGTTTGTTCTGGTATCAGCATAAAGGTACGGAAAAGGTAGCAAAAATTTTCAGTCCGGTAATGCTGTTATGGTTTATAGTAATCGGCTCTTCCGGTATTTTATCGCTTTTGCATATGCCTCAGATTTTTTTAAAGGTTATTGACCCTTACTACGCTTTGAGATTTTTATTTAACGGCAATATTTCGGCAAATCGTTTAATTGCTCACGGAATTATTTCTTTATTCGTCCTTTCCGACGTTATTCTTTCTGCGACGGGCGGCGAAGCCCTTTATGCCGATATGGGGCATATTGGAAGAAAACCTATTACGAAAGCATGGATTATTGTATTTATTGCACTAATATTCAACTACATGGGACAAGGCGCTTTCCTGCTTACGCATAAGACGCAAACGGATGCTTTTTTTATGATGCTTTATTCGCAGTCGCATATATTTTACATGCCGATTCTTATTTTAAGTATTGCGGCTACGATAATAGCGTCCCAGGCTGTTATAAGCGGAATTTTTTCAATAGTTTACCAGCTTATTAATAACAGAATTATTCCATTATTAAAAATAAACTATAATTCAAGCGAAATTCAGTCTCAGATATATATAAGTTTTGCAAATTGGTTTTTGTTTGTCAGCGTTTTGGCGGCGATTCTTATATTCAGAACTTCAAATAACCTTGCAATGGCATACGGACTTGCGGTCAGCGGAACTATGACTTTTACCGGAATTTTAATAAATATACATTTTTTTCATAAGCGCAGATATTTTATGCTGTTAATTTCTATTATAACAACGTTTGCGGATATTATGTTTTTAACTTCAAACCTGCTTTATAAAACTTTGCAGGGGGGTTATTTCGCGCTTATAATAGCAACTATACCTTTTGTTGTAATTATGATATATACGAGCGGACAGAAAAAATTGCACTCTATATACAAAATGACGGACTTTAACGTATTTTTAAAAGAATATGAATACCGTTATAAAAACTTTTCAAAACTTGCCGGAACTTCGCTTTTTTTTGCTAGTCTTTCCGATAAAGTATCTCCATACATAGTCAAAACAATGTTTAGAAATAATATTATCTATGAAAGAAATATTTTCGTTTCGATCGAAAGAACGGAAAAGCCATATGGGATAGACAGCACGCTTAAAAGCGAAGTATCTCCCGGACTCAGCCAGTTTCTTATAAGAGCAGGCTATTCGGAAGTAGTGGACGTAGAAGCTATGCTGAAAAAAAATAATATCGATGAAACCGTCATATTTTATGGGTTCGAGGAAATAGTAAGCAATAACGTATTATGGAAGATATTCGCGCTGATTAAAAAATTATCCCCTTCATTCGTCAGGTTTTATAAACTTCCCGCCGAAAAAGTCAACGGAGTAATGGTAAGGATTAAGATGTGACGTTTATTATGGATTGCTTCGCTATCGCTCGCAATAACTGACAAAAATAACAGCGACGACCATGCTAAACATCAATGAGAGGCAATAAACAATGACGGGCCGCCGCTTTATATTTTTGCCGTATCTTGAATGTCTTTATATTTATAGTGTCTGTAAATTATAACGGCTATCGAAACTATGACTGCAAACATACTAAGCACTTGGGATACCCTTATACTGTTTCCAAGCCATAAGCTGTCTATTCTCGTACCTTCCGTAAAAAATCTCGTAGTTCCATACCATATTAAATAGCCTATTAATATTGTACCGGCTACTTTCGGTTTTTTTCTTGAAAGCCACATTAAAAAAATAAAACCTAAAAAATCCGGAACCGATTCATAAAAAAATGAAGGCTCAAAATGAGAATACATAGTCAGATTTTTCGGATAGGCGGTTTGAAAAGGATAACCCCATAATCCGAATATTAAATGTTTAGGCGTATAAGCATTAGTAGGACGCAAAGCTTTAGCTATGGGTAGTCCCCATTTAACGGGATAGCCGAAAGCTTGCTGGTCTATAAAATTTCCCCACCTGCCAATTGCCTGACCTAAAAGAAGACTCGGCGCAAGCATATCAACATAGCGCCATATATTAAGTTTTTTAATACGCGTATAGAAATAAAGCGTTAAAAGCCCTCCTATTTCTCCACCGTAAATAGCCAACCCGCCCTGCCAAATATAAAAAATACTCAAAGGATTATTTGCATAATATCCCCATGCAAACACAACATAATAAAGGCGCGCAAAAATTATTGAAACCGGTATGGCAAAAACCATAATATTAATTATATTTTCCGGATCCTCGCCCCATGATTTTGCTCTGAAATAGGCAATTGTTATACCTACTACAAAACCTATTCCAATTAATATTCCGTACCAGTGAACGGGAAGCGGTCCTATATAGATTATTGGATTAGGCGCATACCAGTTGTTAAAATTAAACATAATAGATTTATTTCCTCTTAATTTTTCCTTTTAATTTTTTAAATTATAGGAAATTTATTTTTTAATAGATTATTTAATAGATTTTGCAAAAGCATATGTTCTTTTAAAATACTCATTGTTTAAACTGTTAATAGTTACCATTCCCGCTCCGGAATTTTCCTGTATAAACTTACCGTGGCCTATATATATTCCTACATGAGAAATATAGGGCGCATATGTCCTGAAAAACAAAAGATCGCCTGGTTTTAATTTATTTTTTGGAACATATTTGCCGAGTCTTGCCTGTTCCGCTGCCGTTCTAGGCAAATCTATGCCTAGTTTATCGAAAACATGCTGGGAAAATCCTGAGCAGTCCATTCCTGAGCGTGTAGTGCCGCCCCATACATAAGGTACGCCTTGGTATTTATAAGCTATATCTACTATTTTTTGTCCTATATTTAAATTATCTATGACATCTGTTTTTTTACCTGAGGATTCATTGTCGTTCAAAGAACATCTTTTTGAATTAACGACTTTAAAAGTTGCTACTTGATATTTAGATTTTTTAGAAACGTTTTTATTTCCGAAATAATCTAATTTATTCCTACTCAAGCCGTTATTATCGACAACTTTGTAAGAGGCTTTTTTAACGTAGCTTTTAGGAACTACGAGTACCGCTCCCGTCCTTATTACGTTTGAATATAGGTGATTAAGTTTCCTAAGTTCGGCAATGGAAGTGCCGTATTTCTGGGCTATTAAAGAAAGAGTGTCGCCGAATTGAACTGTGTAATGACCATACTGCGGAACAGGTTGATAAGAACCGTTTACCGGTACTTTTAATTTTTCGCCGGGGTATATGACGTAGTTATGCAGCCCGTTTAAAGACATTATAGAGTTTACCGAGGTATTGTAGTTGTCCGCAATCTGACCGAGCGTTGCTCCCGGACTGACGGTAATATATGTAACGGACTGCGAAACATTATTGTTTCCCGCATTATTTCCTATGGGCACGGTAAGTACCGCTCCCGTCCTTATTACGTTTGAATATAGGTGATTAAGTTTCCTAAGTTCGGCAATGGAAGTGCCGTATTTCTGGGCTATTAAAGAAAGAGTGTCGCCGAATTGAACTGTGTAATGACCATACTGCGGAACAGGTTGATAAGAACCGTTTACCGGTACTTTTAATTTTTCGCCGG
Organism: bacterium; assembly: GCA_021803845.1. The sequence continues at coordinate 6,684 of JAJZLA010000033.1, forward strand.
GGTATATGACGTAGTTATGCAGCCCGTTTAAAGACATTATAGAGTTTACCGAGGTATTGTAGTTGTCCGCAATCTGACCGAGCGTTGCTCCCGGACTGACGGTAATTATGTTAATATAAGAATAAGCATTTAAGTTTAAAATAAAAAGTATTGTTAAAAAAACAAATATAGGCAATACCCTTTTCATGTGACTTCTCCTGCTTTTAAACAGTTAAATGTTAAACTTTTTATTCCATTATATAACGTTTTGCGTATTTTATTATTCTTTAGTAGAGTATATTACTACAAAATATTAATTTGTGTCAAGAGTAATAGTCATTTTTTTCAGGTTTTATAAAATTTTTGTATTGCACGATTTGTCGCCGCACATAAAAACTAAAGGTTTTTTCACTCTTCCGTATTCAGCTACGGCATTTCTTATTTCTTCCAGAATAAGCGCATCGCCTTTTTGATAGCCTGCAAAATCTGAATAAAAATCGATAATTTCTTTGTTGCCTGCATCTATAAAAATATTAAAAGAATTAAAACCTGTTTTTAATTTATCAAAAGTATTTAATTTATCAAACATTGAAAAAAAATCTATTACGGCTTTATCGTTATATCTGCCGACTATAACATTAACCTTAGTTTTGACTGCATAATATATTAAACCGGCAAGATATCCGGAAGCATTATATTTAAGCATACTCGCTTCGTTTATAAAGTATTCGAAAGATTTTAAAATTATGTTTTTAAAATGAATCTCTCCCGTAAGAATATAAAGTTTTGACATAGCAAGCAAAACAGAGGCGTTTTGCGAACAACCGCCGTAATCGGCTATATTTTTTTCTTTATGGACGAGGTAACCTATCTTTGAACTTTTCGTTGTATGCTGTATATCAAAAAAACCGCCTCTTTCCGAATCGTAAAATTTTTTTATCATATATTCGGCAATTTTTTTTGCATAAATAAAATATACGGGATTAGACGTCGTTTCAAATAAGCCGATTAAAGACAGCGTTATATAAGCATTATCTTCCAAAACTGAACCGCCCGCTTCTCCTATAAATCTGCCGACGTCACCGTTTTTATCAAAAATATCCATAAAAAACTTTATGGATATTTCTCCTATCTTATTTAATTTCTGCCTGTTTAAATCAAAAGGATTAAAAATTTTGCTCAATTCGGTAATAGAATATATTATATTGCCGTTTATAGATGCATATTTTACTCTGTCAGTGAAAGGTTTTTTTCTTCTGTCCCTAAAATTTTTTAGCTTTAAAATTACGGATTCGTAAATTTTATCGCCCATATATTCAAAATTATCGCCTAAATATAATACGTTAGGAATTTCACCGGGTTCATAAGCGATGTTAGACTGCGCATCGGAAGATACGCCGGCGCTATCGCAATCTTTTTTGCTATTACGCATAATTCCTTCTTTATTTATATTAAACATTTCTGCAGCCGTTTTAAATTCTTCTCTTTCAGAAAAAATTTCACTGAACTCGTTATATGACCAGGTAAAAAATTTTCCATCGTCTTCGTCTCCGGTATCGGCATCGACGCTTGCATAAAAACCGCCGTTTATTTGGTCGTAAAGCTCTCCCGTTATAAAATCTAAAGTTTTATTTATAACGTTAAGATATGCTTTATCGTTGGTTAGCCTGTAATATAAGGAATATGTTCTTAAAGCCTGAGCGTTAACTTCCGCCAGTTTTTCAAAGTGGGGAATTATCCATTTTTTATCCGTCGAATATCTGTGAAAACCGCCCCCCACATGGTCGAATACTCCGCCGGAGGCAATTTTATTTAAAGTATAAATTCCTTTATTTAAAGAATCCCTGTCTCTGTTCATTATATAATCGAGAGCGAGAAGTTCTAATGCCGAGAAATAAAAAAATTTAGGAGATTCGTCTATACCGCCGTTTGAATCGTCGAAATGGAGTCTATATTCATACGATGCTTCGTTTATAAACTTTTTTACGTATTCTATATTTAACGAATTATCTTTTTTAATAGAATCGTTAATTCTTTTAATATTTATGTTAAATATAGAAAACTTATTCGCATCGCTTGAAATTCTTTTAAAAAAATCTAAGCTCTGATTAAAAACAGCCTCTTTATTCTCGCGATAATATTTTGCGATTTCAATTAAAACCGATTTATATGGCGGTAAACCGTAAACCGGCTCTTTAGGAAAATACGTTCCGCCGTAAAAAAAATTACCGTCGCAGGTTAAAAAAGCGGTAAGAGGCCATCCTCCGGTACCGGAAAACACGCTTACGGCTTTTTGATAGCGGGAATCTATATCAGGTCTTTCGTCTTTGTCAACCTTAACGGCGATATAATGTTCATTTATTATAGCCGCAGTTTCCTCGTCTTCATAAGATTCGGAATCCATTACGTGGCACCAGTGGCACCAAACTGCGCCTATATCTAATAAAACCGGCAAATCTTTTTCTTTAGCTTTTTCAAAAGCCTCCGTACACCATGGATACCAGTTAACAGGCTGGTGAACCGCCGACCTTAAATAAGAACTTTTTTCGCTGTTTAAATTATTCACAAAAGTATATTTTCCTTAATAACGCCTGCGGTAAAAATTAAATGCAGTTATGCAGATTATGTAAATAAATATGTTCCATCATTATGTAATTTATCAATATTTTACTTCTATATATTATATATTTTACCGTAAGCGTTTTCAGGCGATACGCCGCCGTGCACCACTTCTTTTACCGCTTTAATCATATTTATAGGTTTTTCGGACTGAAATATATTCCTGCCCATATCTACGCCGGCTGCTCCATGTTTAACGGCGTTATACGCAAGTTTAAGCGCATCAAGTTCGCCGGTCTTTTTCCCTCCTGCGACTACGACGGGAACGGGACATGTTTCTATTACCCTGTTAAAGTCCTCGCAGTAATAAGTTTTTACTATACTTGCTCCGGTTTCTGCGGCTATCCTTACGGCAAGAGACAGGTAACGGACATCCCTCGTCATTTCTCTGCCGACGGCGGTAACCGCAAGTACCGGTATGCCGTACTTATTGCCTTTATCTACTAATTTTGAAAGATTGATTATACCCTGCTTTTCGTTGTTAGAACCTATAAAAATAGATAAGGCTACCGCGCAGACGTTTAATCTTACTGCATCTTCCATAGAAACTGTTATATCTTCGTCGGAAAGGTCGTCTTTAAGTATGCTAGTTCCGCCGCTTACGCGCAAAACGACGGGAATATCTATCTCAGGATTAATCTGGGTTCTTAAAATACCGCGCGTCAGCATGAGAGAATCTGCATATTCTAAGAGAGGAGAAATAGATTTTTTTATATTTTCAAGTC
>JAJZLA010000034.1:0-3790 GCA_021803845.1 bacterium
AAATAAGTTCCTGTCTTAGGATTGTCGACCTGCCCCGTTCCGGTTTTGCCAGAAACCCTAAAATCTATTAATTTTGCATACTGTCCCGTTCCGCCTTTAACGACCAAACGCATCATATATTTAATTTCTTTATCGGTTTTAGAATTTATAACCCTTCTTATTTCATGAGGTTTTGCCCTGAATATAACCTTCCCGTAAGGATTAACTATTTTTTTAATGATATAAGGCTTTAACAAATAACCGCCGTTTGCAATTCCTGAAAGCGCCGTTATTTCCTGAAGTCCGTTTATAGCCGCACCCTGTCCGAAAGCCTCTTCGCATGGACCGACTTCCGACCAGCGGTTTACGTTTCTGTCGATTCCCGAGTTTTCTCCAAGCAAGCCTGCATGGGGCGTTGATAAAAATCCCCATCTTTTTAACCAGTACCAAACTCTCTGTTTGCCCATCTTCATGCCGACCTGACACGCGCATACGTTGCAGGAATATTCTATTAATTGATTTATAGTAAGTTTGCCGAACCAGTTTTCGACATCGTGAACTGTTATTCCGTCTATATAATATGAACCGTGATGGCCGTTTATTACCGTATCGGGTTTTATTATTCCATCCTGCATTGCTCCCGATATTATAAAAGGCTTCATCGTAGAACCGGGTTCGAAATCGTCGGTAACAGCCCTGTTCCTCCAGTACCTCGCAGAATATTTCCAGTAATAATTAGGGTTAAAAGAAGGATAATCCGCCATAGCAAGAATAGCTCCCGTATTTGGATCCATTAATATAGCAAAAGCTCCTTTTGAATGGGCGGCTTTTGCCTCCTTATCTAAATAATACTGCGTAATAAATTGAAGCTGTTTATTAATCGTTAAATAAATATTATCTCCGTGCGTAGCCTTTTTAAGCCCGAAACCTCTTATAAATATATACTGCCCTAAACCGTCCTGTAGTACCTTTAATGCCCTTTTATTGCCTTTTAAATACTTATTATATTTATACTCTATACCGGATAAACCGTTGTCGTTTATTCCTACAAATCCAAGCGTATGCGCAAGAAGCGTTCCGTTAGGATAATACCTTACGGGCTGTTTAACTATAATTACGCCTTCTATTCCGAGCTTCTCGACTTTTTTTGCCGCTTCGGCCGAAACTCTCCTTTGTATCCATGCAAATTGAAGATTCTTCGTCAATACTTTAATTATTTTTTCATATTTTAAACCTGTTGCCTTAGAAAGTTTCTCTGCGCTTGCAAGTTTATCTTTCACCATTAGAGGATCGACGGCGACTCCCGGAATATTTACGCTTGCGGCGAGTATGCCGCCGTCAGACGAATAAATATTGCCGCGTTCAGGCATAAAATACACGCTTGCCTGAAATTGCGCATCTGCAAGTTTGCTTAATCTGCCCCCTTCTATTATCTGGACGTCGAATGCCCTGAATATAAGCAATACCGCAAAAATTAATATTACCATAAAACCGATAATCATTCTCAGTTTTAAAGTGGTTTTCCATACTCTAATCATGCACCATTATAATTTCGCCCTCTTTCGGATAAATAAAACCCATTTTTTTTGCAATGCCGTAAATTCTGGACGGGGAACTTAATGCCGTTTTTTTAATTAACAGTTTTTTATTTTTATGCTCCAATTTTGATTTAATATCGTTAAGCTTAGTAATATCGTAACCCAGCTTAATGCTTTCCATAGCCGTCCATACGTAAAAAATTCCAAGAATAGTAAGTATTATAACTAAAATTATAAAATAAGGTTTTATCTTAGTCACGATAAAATGCCCTCAATTTAGCGCTCCTCGATCTGGGATTATTTTCTATTTCTTGTTCCGACGGGACTATCGGTTTTTTATTTAAAGGTTTGAAATTTAAACTATTTTTTAAAAAATTTTTAACAATTCTGTCTTCGCCGGAGTGAAACGAAATTATAACCGCTCTTCCGTCTTTTTTTAAAACTCCGTCAAGTTTACCTAAAAAAAGCGAAAGAGAATCGTATTCTTCGTTTACAAAAATTCTCAAAGCCATAAACGTTTTCGTTGCGGGATCGGTCTTGAATCTTTTAAATTTTCCGTATCCTTTGTAAACCGCTTTCCTAATTATTTCAGCTAATTCATATGGAGTTTCTATAGATTTATTTTTTTTTCTGTATTCTATTATATTTCTTGCTATCCTTCTTGAAAATTTTTCGTCGCCGTATTTATATATTATATCTGCTATCTCATGCTCCGGATAACCGTTTACTACGTCGTAAGCCGTTAATCCGCTTTCGTCGCCGGCATCCATCCTCATATCTATGCTTGCTTCGGCATCTATATTTTTTCCGCCTTCTACGGAGGCTTCATTGTTAAAAGTAAAGCTAAACCCCCTGTTGCTTTCAAGCTGTATCGAACTAATGCCCAGGTCGAGAACTACTCCGTCTATGCTTGCAAAACCGGCCGTTTTTATTACTTCGTCTATTTTGCCGAAATTTGAATGAAAAAGTTTAAAATTTTTCGTATTAAATTCCGTTTCAAATTTAGACGAAACATTTTTAACCGCCGAAAAATCCCTGTCTATTCCGATAAGAAAACCTTCGCCGTCGAGTTTTTTCAGTATTGCTTCCGAAAATCCGCCGCCGCCTAAAGTTCCGTCGACGTAAACATTGCCGCGTCGTATGTTTAAAGCGTCCATAGCTTCTTTTAAAAGCACCGGTATATGGACTGCAGACTGCACGGCTTTAGACTGAGGTTGAGGTTGCGCCTTACGCACATATTCGCCTGTGCCGTCTATATCAACGCCGCCGCCGCTTTTTTTTCCGGAAAATATTTCCATAATATTTTATCTTATTTATATCATTTATATTATTTATTTATATTATTAACATCTCATATAGTTAGTATCCTTAATGCCATTTATTTTAATATTATCGGAATTTAGTTAGAATCCTATCTGTGCCATAGTAGCGGCAATAGACTCAAAATTTGACTTCGCACCTTGAAAATTAGCATCCCATAAATCTCTGTCCCATATTTCAAATCTGTTTATTATCCCTACGATAACCGCTTCTTTATTTAAATTTCCGCTTAATTTAAGCGATTGCGGAATGTGTATCCTGTCCATTTTATCGAGTTCTACTTCCTCCGCTCCCGAGAAAAAATACCTTAAAAATTCCAGCACGTCTTTTTGCATAGACGGAAGTTTAAGCGCCTTTTCCTCTAACTTGCGCCATTCCTCAAGCGGGTATGCGACAAGGCATTTATCGAGATTGGTAATTACCACGGACGTATCGTTATAAACCGACGCTAACGCCTCTTTTATCTTTTGAGGCACCTTTATTCTGCCCTTATCGTCTATCGCATGGTTATATCTGCCGCTAAACATAATGATATATTGAGAATAGATATTAAAATAAATTAAATTAAATTAATATAATTAATCTTTTACCACTTTTTACCACTTTTTACCACACTTAAATAATATTATTCATTTTATTAAAAGTCAAGTAAATTTAAAAATATTTTTTAAAATATCTATTTTAAAGGAGGTTATACTTGCTATCAAACGCAGTCGGGGGTAGGGGAATAAATAAATCTGACCCTTTTTTTGCCTTTTTTGTCACACCTTTTTTTCCTTTTTTTTAAAGTCGGAATTGAGAATACGGGAGCGTTTATGAAAAGAAAAAGGTGTCAGATTTTGTTTTACGCATACTAAAATGAACAATTAACGATAAAAGATATTGCGTAAAATTAATCTGACACCTTTTTCGACAACGCGATTATTACCTCGCTAAACCATCAAACGCAGTCG
>JAJZLA010000034.1:3890-9743 GCA_021803845.1 bacterium
AAGGTGTCAGATTTTGTTTTACGCATACTAAAATGAACAATTAACGATAAAAGATATTGCGTAAAATTAATCTGACACCTTTTTCGACAACGCGATTATTACCTCGCTAAACCATCAAACGCAGTCGAGAGTATGGGAATAAATAAATCTGACACCTTTTTCGTTAATACTTGCTATCAAACGCAGTCGGGGGTAGGGATACGGAGGCGGGCGTTTATAAAAGCGAAGCTTTTATGCCCGCTGGAGTGAATAAATCTGACGCCTTTTTCGCTAAGAAAGATATACTTCCAACCATTCCTTTAAGTGCGTCCTTTTTAATCCTAATATTTCGTCGTTTTTTTCCGATTCTTCGTCTGTTTCGCAGATATTGTCGTGTTTAAGCATCCTTATCTGGTCGGAGGTTACTGGGGCGTTTTTGGATAAAGACGGAGATAATTTTTCGATAAAGCCGAGAGATTTTTCCGCTATAAACGAAGGCGTATGGATTTTCAGTTTTTTGGGCGGGGAAATTTCCATAATTAAGTCTATAATTTCCTCGAATGTGTAAATATCGGGGCCGCATAAGCGGAAAACTTCGTTTACTGTTTTTTCGTTATATAAAGAATTATTATACGCTTCGGCTATGGAAAAGACGTCTATCGGCGCAAATTTAGTTTCGCCGGTTCCTATTATCGGAACAAATGCCCTCGTTTTTACCAAGTCGATTATGTCGTCGAAAAAACCGGCGTTGTTTCCGAAAATCAAAGAAGGCCGGAAAACCGTCCATTTTAAACCGGAACTTTTGACGAGCGATTCCCCTTCGTACTTTGTCGAAAAGTACTCCGAATCGCTGTTTTCGGATGCGCCGAGAGCGCTCATATGAATAAATCTGCCTATGCCGTTTTCCTTCGCCAAGTCCAATAATGTATTTACATAATCTACGTGAACTTTTTGAAAAGAAAAACCGGGTACGCTTCTAATTATGCCTATAAGATTTATTACGGCGTCGAATTTATTTGCGGACAAAAAGGCGCTGACTGAGGCTTTATCTTCGAGCGTCCCTTCAAAAACTTCGTATCCCTGTTCCTTTAAACGCTGAATCTTATTTTTATTGCGCTCTAAAAGCGTGACGGAAGCGCCGGACGATTTAATTTTTTCCGATACGGCCGAACCTACGAAACCTGTACCGCCGGCAATAAAAACTTTCATAAAATACTCCGCGTTATTTTATTTCTTTGTAATTAAAATAGTGATTAGCTTCTATATACCTTATGGTTCCGGTTTTAGACCTCATGACTACGGAATGCGTTTTCGCGCCTCCGTGAAAAAATTCCACGCCGTTCAAGTAATCGCCGCTAGTCACTCCGGTTGCTACGAATATCACGTCTCCGGCGGCAAGTTCCTGTATGCCGTAAATTTTATTTAAATCTTTTATCCCCATTTTAAGTGCGCGCTCTTTTTCGTTTTCATTCCTGAAAGCAAGCCTGCCCTGCATATCTCCCCCGACGCATCTTAAAGCCGCAGCGCCGAGAACTCCTTCGGGCGCGCCACCGATGCCCATAAGAACGTCTATTCCGGAGTCTTCTTTAGCCGTAGCTATAGCTCCGGCAACGTCGCCGTCCTGAATAAGGCGGATTCTTGCTCCCGCTTTTCTCACTTCTTCTATTAACTCTTTATGTCTTTCGCGGTTAAGAATTATGACGGTAAGGTCTTCGACATACCTGTTCATGGCATCCGCAATCCTGTGAAGATTTTCCGTCGGAGAAAGATTGATGTCTATTGAACCTTTTGCCTTGGGACCGACGGCTATCTTCTGCATATAGGTATCCGGCGCATGAAGAAAGTTTCCATGGTCGCCTATGGCCATAACCGCGATAGCGTTAGGAGCGCTTGTAGCCGCTAAGGTAGTTCCTTCTAAAGGATCGACTGCTATATCTACCTTCTGTCCTTTTCCGTTGCCTACTTTTTCCCCTATGTAAAGCATCGGAGCTTCGTCTCTTTCTCCTTCGCCGATAACGATAGTGCCGTCTATATCGATATAATTAAGGGAGTCCCTCATGGATTCTACGGCAGCCCTGTCTGCCGCTTTTTCGTCGCCTCTTCCTATAAATCTTGCAACCGATATTGCGGCATGTTCCGTAACCCTGACAAATTCGATGGTCAACGCTTTATCGTCCATTATTGCTCCTCCCTTGTTATATTTATGATTAGAGTATGTAATGTTTTAATTAAGCAACGGCTTCTTAAAGGCATCTTTGCCTCGCGCAACTCAGAAAAATTATACTATGTTTATCGATATATTTCAATTTTAAAAACGTTTTTTCAAAACGTTTTTTAGCTACTTTTTAAGTTCGCGTTCCGGCACTCCGTCGTATTCGTGAAGGTTGGCGGCTAATCTGCGGAACGGTTTTTCCCTCATCCATTCCTCGAAAACCTGGCCGACGAGTCCGGCGGAACGTGCTATAATAAAGAAACCCTTGCCGAGCCTGTAATCGAAACCCATATCGGAAATTATCGCGGCGATACAGCCGTCGACGTTAAGAGGGAGCTTTTGCTCCGGTTTTTTAATTTTAAATTCGTCGGCTATATAAACGGCTAACTTAATAAAATCGCCCCCGAAATTTAAATCTTTGGCTACCTCTAAAAGCCTTTTCGTCCTTGGGTCGACGGTATGAAGTTTATGCCCGTAACCCGCAAGACGTTTTTTGTTTTTGAGCGCATCGTCGACTATGTTTGCCGCCATTTCTTTTATTTCGGATTCTTTAAGTCCGTCCTTGCCTTTTAAATAGTCCTGAAACATTTTAGCGGCTTTTTCTATTGCTCCTCCGTGCGCATCGCCGAGAGTCAATACTCCGGCGGCTACGGCGGCATTAAGCGAATTCCCGCCCGAAAATACGGTCCTTGCGGCAACGGACGATGGAGCGGCTATGCCGGCATCTATGCAGGAAACAAAAATTGCGTCGAGCATTTTAGCTTCGTTTTGATTTGGAAGTTCGCCTTTTAAAAGCAGAAAACAGACTTCCGCATAAGATTTATTCCCTATCAGGCTGTCGAGATTGTAACCCCTTATAAGAATTTTGCCGTCCTGATTGGACGTAATAGCGGTTCTCCACTCTTTTTGAGAAACGGTTTCGGACATAAAATCATCGCTCCTTATTTTAAAAATTATTTTTAATATTTAAATTTATATTATGTTATGCTAAGTTAAGTTTAAGTCGGCTTGATTCCAAAATTAAATTTCCCTTAGCTTCTACAAATAAATTGAAGAAACTAAGGGAGCGAAATTTTAAATTCGATAAAAATTTATTTTAAAGTGCTGTAAAGCGGTTTGACGTCGTCGGAAGAACCGTCTTCAAAATCTCTTTTTACTCCCAGCGAAATAATCGAGTTGACTAATTCGTGATAAAATTTGGCAACCTTGATTGTTCCAGTTTTTTTGCCGACTTCTTCAAGCAGTTTCATCTTGTTGGTAGCTTTTCCCATACCTCTTTCTACTATAGCTCCGGCATGGCCGAAAGATACGCCTTCCGGCATCATCTCCTGAAAAACGCCTGCTACGAACACCGCCAACGGCTTAGTATATCCGCCTTTATCCACTAGTTCGGCGACCTGCTCCTCATAAACGCCGCCGGGTTCCCCCATTATCACGCATGCCTGGACGTTTTTATCATTTTCCAATTCAGGAAGGACATCGGCAAACGTAGTGCAGGCAATAACGTCGCCGCCTACGGCAAGCGCCATATAAATTCCGAAGCCTCTTCTTTTAAACATCTCGGAAGTCGTAACGGTAAGTCCGCCGCTTTTTGAAAGTACGACAATAGAACCGTCCTTGAATGCGATGCTCGGGTCTTTTCCGCCGATAGCTCCTATCCTGCCTACCGAAGGAACGTAACAGCCCAGAGAAGTTCCCCCTACTATCGTAACGCCTTTTTCCTTAGCAAATTCGTATATTATTATAGAATCCCTGATAGGCACGTGTTCGGTAATTATATATATAAGTTTAATGCCGTTGTCTATAAGTTCATAGACGGCATCCAAAACGGACGTCGGCGGAACGTAAACAAGTCCAGTATTAACCGACTTTTTTAAATCTTTAACTTTAAGAGCTTCTTTTACGGTATCGAAAACGGGTACCGGACAGTCGTCCGTAAGCACGGTACCGCCTTTACCGGGCGTTACTCCGCATTTTACTATGCCGGGGAATAATTTTTCCGATTCTATAACGACTTGAGAAGCCTCTCTTCCGGTAATACCTATTACTATAACTCCTGTTCCGTCGTTTAAAAATTTAGTGCCTTTCATATAAATAATCTCCAATCAATTATTTTAACGAACTAAATTATTTTTATGCAATTTAAATAAATAATATAAAATAAAATTATATTAAAACGTTATATTAAATTTTTAGATTTTAAAATTTCATATAATTTTTCCGGCGCTTCTGTAAGCGGAAGTTCCGAATCGTATATTACGCCTTCGATATTATTTCTTTTGAAGCATTCATAAAGCATTTTTAAACCTTTCTGATATTCCGGTCCGCTTCTTCTTACTACCCATATCAAATCTTCCGGGAAGGTTCCGTCTTTTTTCATTTCCTCGATAGCCGATACCAATCCTTCGCCTATCGTTACGTCTATCCTTGTATTGCTTGCCGTGCCTCCGCATACAAGAACCGCTTTTAAGCCGGGTTTAGAAAGAATTATTTTTGAAATTTTATTCATTTTTTCTGCTGGAGGATTTCCGCCTATATCCGTCAAATTCGCAGGTTTCATTCCAAGAGCGAAAACTGTTTCCGCCGTAATGGTAGAACCGCCTCCTCCGAAAGTCATCATTCCTATATTTCCGTCTAATTCGACGTAAGAACCAGCTTTCCCCCTGTGGTCGTCCCTGTCTATCAAATGTGCCGCTTTTTCTCTTTCCGTCAGGGGTCTTCCCATTGCGCCTCTCGCCGTATATATTTTTGAAGGCGCTATTCTTGCATCGTCGTCTATCATGGTTACGGCATCGATGGCAAAAACTTTCTGCTTATCGGGATTTGCCTTGTCTCCCGCTATTATTAAAGGATTAACCTCAAGCAGTCTTGCTTCCGAATTCCAGAATCCTTTATACATATTGGCTATGACTTCCGACATCTGCCTCAATACAGGCCTGTCCTCAAGTCCTATTTCAATAAGATATTCCCTTACTTTATAAGGAAACAGACCTTCGAGCGGATTTATCTCAAAAGTAAATATTTTAGAAGGGTCCTGCGCTTCGACGTCCATTCCGCCTTCGAGGGAAACTACGAATACGGGACGCCTCGGTTTTGAAGAATATGTAAAACTAACATATAATTCTTTAATTATAGAGGCTTTTTCCTGAAGAATTACGCTTACCGGTTTTTCTCCGTAAACTTCGGCTTCCATTAAAGCCTGAACATGTTCGTTTGCTTCTTCGCCGTTTTTTGCAAATTTTACTGCGCCCGCTTTGCCTCTTTTGCCCACCAGAACCTGCGATTTTATAACTACGTCGCCGTACTGCTCTACAAAGTCGGTTACATTCTGCCCCGGATGCTGAACTACTAAATATTTAGGCGTAGGTACGCCGTACTTTTTAAATATGGTATCATAAGTTTCGTATTCGTAAAGCTTCATATAAAACCTCGATAAATTTTTAATTAAAAATTATTTTCTTTATTCTCGCAATAACATTATTTTACGGAAAAGGACGGAATTGAATTCCGCCGTCTGCCGCGGCTATAACTATCCAATATTTAACAGCGGGTCGTCCGGCGTGATATTATCGCCTACTTTAACGTAAATCGCTTTAACCGTACCCTCTGCCGCAGCATGTATTTCATTTTCCATTTTCATGGCTTCTACCATAGCGACGGTC
>JAJZLA010000035.1 GCA_021803845.1 bacterium
AAATGCTTAAAATACTAGGCGAAAAAAGATTTAAAGACTTAAAGATTAAAAATCTTCCTTTCCATATCGGCTTTATAATTACCGGAATAAAAAGTTAAATAACTTTATATAATTTTTTTATAATAAGTCGTAATAATTATGAATAAAAATAAAATAACAAGCTATATAAAAAATATTGACTTATGACTATTAAGTCATTATAATAAAAATATACGATGAAAAAAAGCAGAAAATAAAGACCTGATAAAAAGAAAAATAAATAAAATAAAATCATGAAAATTAGAAGTTGCATTAAATATGCAGATAGATATATATATAAATATTCGATTAAAACGATACTTATAATCGTATTTGCCGCCGTCTATTTTACGGCTTCATTTTTATCTCCTATTGCCGCCAAAGGCGCATATGCCTTTTATCTTAAGCCCATAAAGCATTCAACCGGACTTATTACTTTAAACGAAGCTTATATGCTTGCCGTTAACCGCAACGGCACTATAAAAGCCGCAAAAGAAAACTATTATCGGTCGACGCTTTTAAAATGGTCGGCAGTAGGCATGGTTCTGCCTGACATTTCGCTTAAATATACCGACCAGAGAATGCATGAAAATTCGGCTCCGGTTCCGACTGAGTTTACGCCTCTTATGGGTAATATATTTTTATTCTTTTTTCCTAATTACCAGTATAGTTTTGATTTAAACGAACCTTTGTTTAACGTCGGCGCTATTCCGGCTTATATGGCGGCGGAAAATACGGAAAAATCTTCCAAAATGTCGCTTAATAACGTTTCGGCAGGCACTTTATATAACGTAGCGGTTGATTATTATACCGTTTTAAACGACATAAGCTTAATAAAAGCCGACCATAAAACGTTTGAAGAAGCAAAAGCCCATCTTGAACTTACTACCGCAAAACTTAACGCGGGACTTGCTATTATAACCGACCTTCTACAGGCAAAATCTCAGTTTTATGCGGCAAAGCAAGAGCTTATAAGCGCTAAAAATAAGTTAAAATCGGATAAAGCGGCGCTTGCTTCCCTGATGGGCGTCAGCCGCCATTTTATGGTAGTCAAGCCTAAACAGCCTCTGTTTAAAAAAACGGGACTACGCAAACTAATCGTTCTTGCATATAATAACAACCCCGGTTTGAAGTCCCTGAAATTTGCGCAAAAATCGGCATCTGACCAGACGGCGTATTACGAGTCCCAGTATATTCCGAAAATAAATTTTTCGGCATCATACAACGCCTTGTCAAACAGCCACTTTATTCCGGCGGGTTCTACTAATTTTTGGACTGCGGGAGCTACCTTGACTATGCCTATATTTCAGGGCGCTAATAGGATTATTTCCATAGAAAAGACGCGTTCCGAGGCAAACGAAGCTATGTATGATACGCTTCAGGAAAAGAGAAATCTTAAGTCGCAGGTAATATCTATGTTTTATAACGTAAAAAGTTTAAAATCGCAGGTCGGTACTCTTAGGCACGAAGAAAAATTTGCTTCTAAAAATTTTACTCTTGTAGAAGAAGAATTTAAAGCCGGAGTGGCTACAAGCGTCGATGTAGTTACGGCGCTTGCGGAACTTACGAGGGCGAGGCATAATCTTCTTTCGGCAAAACTTGATTATTACGAATCCGTTTTGGATTTAAAAAGACTTATCGGTTCTTTTAAAAGAAAACTTATAGATATGAAAATTGATAAATTTAACTAAATTTAGGATATTTTATAAAAATTCAAAATAATATTCAATTCAATAAAAAACGAATAAATAATTAATCGGGTGGTTCTGAATGAACGGAGAAAACGAAAAAGCCGAAACGGCGCAAAACGCCTCTTTAAAAGAAGCTGACAGCAAATTTACCAAAAAAAATATTATTACCGCTTCCATTATACTTTTAATTGCAATTATAGGAGGTATATTCGTACTAAGATGGTATATTTTCGGACTTACCCACGTATATACTGAAGATGCGCAAGTTGACGGGCATATAGTATCTGTAAGCACTATGGTTCCGGGCAATATAAAAGCCGTTTACGTACATAAAAACGAAATAGTCAAAAAAGGCGAGCTTATAGCCCGCATTAACGATTCGACGTATTATCCCGAAATGCTTCAGGCTAAAGAAAATTATAAACTTGCAAAGGCAAAACTATTCAGTGCCGGGGGCAATGTTGCGCAATTCATAGGAAACTCTTATAACTCATACTACATTAACAGGCTGGCATATACGACTGCATTGGCAAATCTCCATAAAGCAAAATTGTCGTATATACTTGCCAAGAAAAATTACCTTAGAGGACTTTCGCTTTTAAATAAACAGTTTATAACAAAGGAACAGTTCGATACGCTTAATACCCAGTATCTGATTTCAAGACAGGCTCTTATATCCGCTGAGTCGGCTCTTGGAACAGCCAGAAGAAATTATATAGAATCCAGATATGTTAAAAGCGTATCTTACGCAAACAAGCTGACGACGCTTATTCCTTTAAGAAAGGGGGTTAAGGTGGCGCAAGCCGCTTATAAAGTAGCCCTCGCAAATTACAAGAATACTTTTATTTATTCTCCTATAAGCGGCGTAGTTACGGAAAAAATGTCTTACGTCGGAGAATATGTTACGCCGGGTACGCCGATAGTTATGGAAAATAATTTGAGGCGCGTCTGGGTTACCGCAAACGTAAAAGAAACCGTAATCGGCAACGTTAAAAAAGGAGATCCCGTTACTATTACCGTAGATTCTTTTCCCGGAAAAGTTTTTAGGGGCGCAGTCAAATTCGTTGGTTCTGTTACGACGTCTAAATTTGCTTTAATTCCTACAAATAACCCTTCGGGAACATTTACAAAAGTAACGCACAGGCTTCCGGTAAGAATTCAGATATTAAACGATAAAAATCATATTTTAAAACCCGGCATGATGGTCGAAGTAACTATTAATACTGCTAATAAATCTATAAAATAAATACTTTTAGGAGATACCCGATATGAATATGAAAACTATTAAAAAAAATAAAGCAATATTATTTCCTTACGTTTCTTATATATTTATAGCTTTTGCGTATCTATTTTTTTTAAGCCCGATTTTCTTTATGCCTAAAGCATACTCATATAATAATTCACAGGGGAAATATCTTTTTAATTATTATAACTGCGACGATTGCCATTCCGTCGACGGCGCCGGCGGAAGCCTCGGTCCGTCGCTTTCTAATTACGGGAATATGGTACATGATTTTAGCTGGACAGTACAGCAGATTAAACATCCGAATTCCCACTTTAAAAGAGGCGATAAAATAAGTATTCAAGGCAAAACGTATTACGTTATTATGCCGTCTTATAACTATATATCTCAATATGAAGTAAACAAATTAGCTTCTTATCTTGAATCGTTGAAGAAATAAAATATAACGAAAGAGTTAAATTAACCGGTAACGGTTTTAAACTATAACCCGATTTTTTTGTTGGGAACTATTTGACTTCGTTTTTATTTTTTTCGTTTATCAAATTTTTCGACGGCTGAATTACGCTATTATTACCGGTATCGTTAATGCCGTTAACCATGACTGCATCTCCGTTTCGGATCTGCAAGCCGTTTTTAAATACCAGGTTAGTCCATGGATACGTTAAATCTATATCATATTTTGCAAATTTTTTCGCTATTTCAAAATTTATGTCGCTTATAACGTAATGCCTTCTTATAGGGGACTGTATCCAGACTATAAGCTCAAGGTCAAATGAAGACGAACCGAAACCCACGAACCATACCGAAGGTTTAGGATCTTTTAATACTTCAGGATTTTCATCGGCTATCTCAAGCAAAACTTTTTTTGCAAGGTCTAATTTGGAAGCTGTTTCTTCTATTCCCAAAGGTATATGCAGTCTTATCTTAGGGTCTTTGTGCGACCAGTTTATAACGTTGGATGTTATAAAATTAGAATTAGGCACTATTATAGATATATTATCCCTCGTAGTAATTGTCGTGCTTCTTGCCCTTATGTCGCTCACTATGCCGTCGTATCCGGCAACATCGACGTACTCGCCTTCTTTTATAGGCTTTTCAAACAAAATAATTATGCCGGAAATGAAGTTGCTTATTATATTCTGCATTCCGAAGCCTATTCCAAGACCTACTACGCCTGCAAGAAATGCCAGCGAACTTAAATTAATGCCCAAAACCTGAAATGCTATAAAAAAGCCGATTATTAAAATGACGTACTTTATAAATCTGGTCGTAGTTTTTACGAACGATTTGTTTAGGGTTTTATTTTTTTTTAATTCTTTTTTTACGATATAAACAAATAAATAAGCAATTATATAAGATGCTAATATTATTATTAAAGAAAAAATAATCGACATAAGTCTGACTTTATTGCCGTCTATCGTATAAACTTTGTCTCTTAAAAATTCAAACATGATATAAATATTAATCCTGATTATTATAAATTATAGTTATTTTTTTCTACACGATATATTATAATATATAAATCAAAATTTAAAAACGTTAAAATAAAGCGGTAAAATAACGTATAATTTATTTAAAAATTATAAATGATAAAAAGGAGAACAACGCGGACGATAAAAATAGGCGGCATCGTCGTCGGCTCAGAAGCACCTGTCAGCGTGCAGTCGATGACTAATACGCTCACCGAGGATTTCGCCGCCACCGTAAAGCAGATAAAAAATTTAGAAAGTTATAATTGCGAAATAGTCAGGGTATCGGTAAATACGGCTTTTGCAGCAGAATCTTTGAGAGAAATTATAAAAAACGTAAGCGTTCCGATAATCGCCGACATTCATTTTGACCACAGGCTTGCGCTTGCGTCGTTGGAAGCAGGCGCTGCAGGTTTAAGAATAAATCCGGGAAATATAGGCGGCAGGCAAAAAGTGAAAGAAGTTGTAAGCGCCTGCAAAGATAAAAACGTGCCGATAAGAATAGGCGTTAATTCGGGGTCTTTAGAAAAAGGGGTTCTGAATAAAAACAAAGGGGATTTTGCCGCCGCAATGGTTGAAAGCGGGTTAAAGCATATTAAAATATTGGAAGACGAATCGTTTTACGATATAAAAATTTCTTTAAAATCGACCGATGTTTTAACAACGGTAAGAGGCTATAAACTTTTAGCCGATAAAGTTGATTATCCGTTTCATATAGGCATAACCGAAGCGGGAACGGTATTTTCGGGAGCGATAAAATCTGGAGTAGGACTCGGCATACTGCTTTATGAAGGGTTAGGAGATACTATAAGGGTGTCGCTAAGCGACGACCCTGTTATGGAGGTTATCGCCGGATATAATATACTCAGGGATTTAGGTTTAAGGCGGGGCGGTGTTCAACTTATGTCCTGTCCTACATGTGCCAGGACGGAAATAGATATAGTCGGCATTGCTAAAAAATTTGAGAAGATTTCCGCTAAAATAAAGTCTGATATAAAGGTAGCTATAATGGGATGCGTAGTAAACGGACCGGGCGAATCCAAGCATGCCGACGTCGGTATTGCCGGAGGCAGGGAAAAATCCGTTTTGTTTTCTAAAGGAAAGGTTATAGGAAAATTCGACAATAAAGAGATATTAAATGCGTTAATAAACCAGATAGAAAATATAACGGGCGAAAAAATAGATTATATCGATGACGAAGGCGTTAGGCGAAGAAGCTGAATAAAGCGAAAAAAATGTTTATTATACGTTAAATAAATTTAATAATTTTAAATCTAAAACTAAATATAAAATATAAAGGAGTCTTATAATGCGATATTCACATTTTTTTATTCCTTCTTTAAAAGAAGACCCTAAAGAAGCCGTCCTTAAAAGCCACAAACTGCTGTTAAGGGCCGGTTACGTCAGGCAGTTGTCAGGCGGAATATATACATACCTGCCTCTCGGTTTAAAGAGCTTGCGCAAATTAGAAAATATAATAAGGCAGGAGATGAATGATGCCGGCGCCGTAGAACTCTCCATGCCTTTCGTTCAGCCGCTGGAAATCTGGAAAGAGTCGGGAAGGGACGAAGATTACGGCAAAGAACTTCTGCGTTTTAAAGACAGGCAGGACAGAGATTTTTGCTTAGCTCCTACTTATGAAGAGGTAATTACGGATTTGGTTAAAAAAAACGTAAAGTCGTACAAGGAGCTTCCTTTAACTCTTTATCAGATTCATCTTAAATTCAGGGACGAGATGCGTCCGAGATTCGGTCTTATGCGCGCAAAAGAGTTTATTATGAAGGATGCTTACAGTTTCGATGCGGACGAAAAAGGACTAGACGAAAGCTATAAAAAAATGAAGCATGCATATGAAAATATATTCAAAAGATTAGGGTTCGATTTTAAATTTATTAAAGCCGAGGCCGGTGAAATCGGAGGAAATTATTCCGAAGAGCTGATGGTTTTTTCCGAATACGGGGAAGACAAAATAGTAATATGCAATAATTGCGGCTATGCGGCTTCAATCGACGAAGCGGAATCGGTTTCCGATTATAACGGCCCGCTTGAATCTTGCAGGCAGCCGAGAATGACTAAACTTTCTACTCCGGATAAAAAATCGGTTGAAGAGGTGGCGGAATACCTTAAAGTGGACAAATCATGTTTTGCCAAGACGATAATATATGAATCTGAAATAGGTTTTATTGCGGCTTTAGTAAGGGGCGACAGGGAAATAAACGAACGCAAACTAAAAAAAGCGGTAAAAATTAAAAATCTGTTTCTTGCAAAAGAGCGGGACGTAGAAAAAATAACCGGAGCTCCTTGCGGTTTTGCCGGTCCTTTCGGTTTAAACAGGCAAAACGGCCATATAGGCAGCAATACGGGCAATGACGATGCGGATATAAATGCAGATACCGGCGGCAATATACTGATAGTAATAGACGAGGAGATTAACAATTCGGAATACTGGATTACCGGCGCTAACGAAAAAGACTGGCATATGGCAAACGTTAAACCAGGGCGCGATTTTAATTTCGATATAGTTGCGGACATAAGAAGCGTGCAGTTCGGCGATAAGTGCGTAAAATGCCAAGGAATATTAGACGTAAAAAATGCCATTGAACTTGGGCATATATTTAAACTCGGAGAAAAATATTCAAAAGTTCTAAACGCAAAATTTCTCGACGAAAAAGGCGAATCTAAATATTTCGTCATGGGCTGTTACGGGATTGGCGTCGGCAGAACTTTGCAGACTCTCGTCGAAGTATTTTCCGATGAAAACGGCATCAATCTTCCCGTTTCCGTAAGCCCTTTTGCGTTAGCCGTCGTCAATCTTAACGCTAACGACGAAAAGATTACGGAAATTTCCGAAAAAATTTACGGAGATTTAACTTTTATGGGAGCCGACGTCCTTTACGACGACAGAAAACTATCAGCCGGTATTAAACTTAAAGATATAGACCTTATCGGAATCCCTTTTAAAATTGTCATAGGAAACAGAACCGTTAAAGAAAACAAGTATGAACTCGAAATAAAAACAAACTACGCAAAAGAATCCTTTGACAGTCTTGACGCTTTATACTTAAGAATCAGGCAACTTATTTTTTAATCAGGCGAACCGCCCGATTTTATGCTCAGCCGAAACCGCTGCTGTATCCGCCGCTTCCGCATGAACTGCCGGACGATCCGTAGCCTGAACTATATCCGCTACTACCGCAACTGCTGAATGAACTAATTCTTTTGACAGGATTTTCAGCGCCGCATATCGGACATTTTATATCCTCGGCTTTATCGCTCAGTCTCTGATAAACTTCAAATATTTTTCCGCATTTTTTACATTCGTATTCGTATATAGGCATAATATCTCTTAACCTCCTTTTATGACTTTGCAATGTGTTTTGTTTTATTTTAATTAATCATACTATCTACTAAATATTATAGCATATTTATAGCATTATTGCGAGTATATACCCAAACCTTAATCCTGCAATAGAAAATATTTAGATGATTCTTTTATACGTAAATACTAGATAAAATAAACGGCATGCTTATATCCGCTTTCGCAATATTGACGTCCGTGTCTATCAAACATGTCTTTGATATGAACGTCAATGGACGCCTGTTTGGTTAAATGTCTAATACTCGCAAAGTCATTCCCGCGTAGGCGGGTAGGTTTAAAGCCGTCGGTGTTTTATTATATCTTTACGAAGTAATAGTTATTACGCATATTTTACAGCGTTCCGGTAACGAGTTTTATATAATATTTATCCGTATTAAGCTTGTATAACGTGTTTAGATAATTTAATTTAGCAGCTTTATATTCGTTGAGCGTCCTGTCCAAATTAATTAAAGTCGTCATTCCTGCTTTGTATCTGTTAGTAGTAATTCTAAGCGTTTGCTTGGCATTTAAAACGGCAAGCTTAGCAACGCCGGTGTTCATTAAGTCTGTTTTATACCGCAGATATGCTTTTCTAACCTGCATTTTAATTTTATCCCTTAAAAGCCCTTGGTATTCAAGCATTGCGTTGTATGAACTTTTTGATTTCTGCAAATTATCATAGTCGTAAAGTCCGGAAAAAATATTAAAATGAAGCATAACGGTGAAAGCATAACTATATGAATCATCAGGGTGTATAGCCGGACCGTTGCTGAAATAGTCGTATCCTGCTACTAATTTCGGCAAAAATTTTCCGTAAGCCGATTTGACGCCCAATTTCATATTTTTTTTGTTAAGCATAAGCGCTTTATAATCGGGTCTTTTTCTAAATGCAGTTTTTTGCATAGATGAAATACTGATGGTTTTTCTTAACGGCCTGTTTTTTAGCTTGCTTGTAATTATATAGTTAGAATTTATAGGAAGCCCAATCGTTATATTTAAAAAATATTTTGCCAGCCTGTAATTTTTTTCGGCTGATGCGAGTTTTTCCTTCATTTTTGCGACTTCTACTTTTGCCCTTAATACGTCGGAAGATACTACCTGTCCTGCTTTAAATAAATTTTCGGAAAGCGTTTTATAATTTTCCGCCGTTTTCAACATGCTTTCCATCAGGTTTACGTATTTTTTAGCCAGTATAACGGAATAATATGACTTTGCTATATCATATAAAACTTTCTGTTTCGCTTCGCTTAAGCCCTTTTTTACGGACTGCATATGAAGCTGAGCTCTTTTATATCCAAAGTATATTTCTCCGCCCATAAATATCGGTTGTTCGATTGAAAATTCGGATTCGTAGTTATGTATCATCCCCGGATTATTTAAAAAACTTGGGCTGAAATACGATTGAACGTTCCGATTTGTCAATATTCTCTGATTTAGAACGTTTCCGAAAGCATATAAAGGGTTGTCCGTGTTGATATAAATTTCGTCGAAATTAATTTTTGGAAAAAAACCGCTCATTGCTTCATTTTTTTCATATACTGCGCCGTTAAGTTTAATTTTTTCCAATTTTAGCATTTTGTTGTATTTTAACGCGTATATAAACGCCTGTTTTATTGATATGTTTGGTTCTATAGCCGCTTTAAAGGCAAACGCTTTTTTTGAAAATTTTGACGGCATTAACTGTATAAGCAGTGCAACCGACAAAAAAGCGGTAAAAATAATTTTTTTGCTTTTATATATTTTATTCATATTC
>JAJZLA010000036.1 GCA_021803845.1 bacterium
GCTTAATATTCACGAATCTACGGTATCTAGAGCGACGGCCAATAAATATTTAAGCACGCATATCGGCGTTTTCGAGCTGAAGGATTTTTTTACGGGAGCGTCGTACGGGGCATCTTCTTCGGAAAACGTTATGACGAGGATAAAAGCTATTATAGATTCCGAAAATTCGTCGGGTAAAATTTTCAGGGACAACGAGATAACCGCTCTGCTTAAAAAACAGGGAATCACGATAGCCAGAAGGACTATTGCAAAATACAGGGAAATTATGAACATACCCCCGTCAAACATCAGAAGCAAGGGAATAAAATTATAATTATATAAAAATAATAACAAATTAAAATCGATTAATTAACTGTCCAAAATTGCCGATAGAAAATTTTAATTCTGGATTCCTGCTTACGCAGGAATGACTTTGCAGGTTTTAAGTTCTTCACCCAACGGGTGTCATTCACGCGTAGGCGGGAATCCAGTGTTTATATAACTTTAATGCCATTTTAACGGTTTTTATCGGCAATTTTGGGTAACTAAAAAGGGAGAGTGAACAGATGAACATTGCGGTTACTTTTAAGCATATCGATTCGAGCGACGCTATAAGAAAATATGCCGAATCGAAGGTTTTGAAACTCGAAAAATATTTAAATAATATTCTGGAGGCCCACGTTACTTTAAGCATAGAACGCGTTGACCACAAAGAATCGGGCGTTGCCCAGATTAAACTGTCGGCTAAAAACCTTAACGTTAACGCGGAGGAAAAATCCGCAGATATTTACAGCGCTATAGACCTCTTATTGGAAAAGGTGGAGGCGCAGATTAAAAAACATAAAGAAAAGATAAGAAGAAAAGAACACGCAGAGGAAGGCGCAGGCGCAGCCGAGCCGGATGAGGACGTTTCCAATCTTGAAGTAAAAGACGATTACGAAAGACAGCCTCTCAGCGTTAAAGAAGCTTTGCATAAATTAGAAAAAAGAAATAAAGATTTCATAATTTTTAAAGATAAAGAATCTTCTAAAATATCTTTTATTTTTAGGGGAGAAGACGGGGGGTTTTCGTTAATTACGCCCGAATTGTAAGAAAATATGGAAAAACCCAATATAATATTAGTCAGCGGGATTTCCGGTTCGGGGAAGTCGTCGGCGTTAAAAATTTTTGAAGACAAAGGTTTTTTTTGCGTAGATAATATGCCAATGCTTCTTTTGCCTAAATTTTTCGAATTAGGTTTGTCGGCGAGGCTGAAGAATATACTTTTTGTCGTCGATATAAGGGAAAAAAGTTTTTTAGGCGAGTTAGAAAATTATATTAAATTTTTAAAACGCCGGTCGGGATTTTTTAAATTTATTTTTTTCGACGCAAGAGACGACATAGTCATAAGGAGATATTCCGAAACCCGAAGAAAGCATCCTTTATCGGGAAGCGACATATCCTCCGCGGTTAAAAAAGAGCGCAGGCTTCTTAAAAAAGCAAAAACGGCCGCAGATGCGGTTATAGACACTTCCGATATTAAAATCCACGAACTTGAGCATATCTTATCTTCGCATTTAGAAGGGCTTATATTTCCCGTTTCATTTTCCGTTAAAATAATTTCATTCGGTTTTAAATACGGTCTGCCGCTAGAGGCGGACACCGTTTTCGACGCAAGATTTCTTCCGAACCCATTTTTCGTAGAGCATTTAAAAGGTTTGACCGGCATCGATACCGAAATAGCCGATTATATGTTTTCTTTTAAAGAATCCAAAGAATTTATAAAACGTATAGCCGATTTTTTAGTTTTTACCCTGCCTCTTTACAGGAGGGAAAACAAATCTTATTTTACCGCCGGAATAGGCTGTACCGGAGGCGTCCACAGGTCTGTTTTCGTAGTCGAAGAATTAAAAAAAAGGCTCGGTAGCATTAACGACGAATACGGAATATCGTATTTGCACAGAGACATTCAAAAACAATAAATAAATTGACCTTGAGGCGTATTTATTATATTATATAACTAAATATATTTATTTTTCTAATTTTTAAAAGGTGAATTATCATGAACAATAAAAAATCTAGTTTTATTTTTACGTCCGAGTCGGTAACCGAAGGCCATCCTGATAAAATTTGCGATAAAATATCCGATTCTATCCTTGATGCTTTTATAGCGCAGGATAAATATTCCAAAGTCGCCCTTGAAACTATGGTGACGACCGGGCTTGTAGCCATTGCCGGCGAGGTTTCGTCCAACGGTTCGGTAAATTATCAGGATATAATAAGAAACGTTATAAAAGAAATAGGATACGACGATTCGTCAATAGGTTTCGATTATAAAAGCTGCGGGATAATAGCGGCCGTCGGTAAACAGTCTTCCGATATAAGAATGGGCGTCGAAAGGGAAAAAGACGAAGACCAGGGTGCTGGCGACCAGGGGCTGATGTTCGGATACGCCACGTCGGAAACGGAAGATTTTATGCCTGCTCCTATATATTACGCACATAAATTAACGAAAAGACTTGCAGAGGTTAGAAAAACCGGCGTTCTGGATTTTATAAGACCGGACGGTAAATCCCAAGTTTCCGTCAGATACGTAAACGGCGAACCGGATAAAATTACTTCCATAGTTCTTTCCACCCAGCATACGGAGTCGGTATCGCAGGAAAAACTTAAGGATGCCGTAATTTCCGAAGTTATAGGCAAGACTATACCTGCGGAACTTATGGATAAAGATACTAAATTTTTTATAAACCCTACGGGGCGTTTTGTCATAGGCGGCCCTAACGGCGACACCGGGCTTACCGGAAGAAAAATAATAGTCGATACATACGGTGGAATGGGCAGGCACGGCGGAGGAGCTTTTTCGGGAAAGGACCCTTCAAAAGTCGATAGAAGCGGTTCCTATATGGCAAGATTTATAGCTAAAAACGTGGTCGGCAGCGGCGTAGCTAAAAAATGCGAAGTTCAGGTAGCATACGCCATAGGCGTCGCCGAACCGGTTTCTGTTATGGCAAATACTTTCGGTACGGGAATTTATCCCGACGAAGCTATTTCGCTGGCTATTTGTAAAGTTTTTAGTTTAAAGCCTTATAACATCGTTAAAACCCTTGACCTTTTAAGGCCTATTTATGCTAAGACATCCAACTACGGACACTTCGGAAGATTCGACGACGATTTCGTATGGGAAAAACTTAATAAAATCGAAGAAATCAAGAAAGAGGCTCAGAGCTTAAGCAAAACTAAAGAATTCGTATAAAAGTTCGACTATATTAATTTATATAATAATAAATCTGGAGATTTAAATGGCGGATATAAAAGACGTTAAACTTGCAAAACAGGGCAAAGAAAGAATTTTATGGGCGGAACAGGATATGCCCGTTTTGGGATTAATAAAAGGGCAGTTTGCCGAAAAAAAACCTTTTAAAGGTTTAAATATGGGGCTATGTCTTCATGTAACGGCCGAAACGGCAAACCTTGCTAGAACTCTTAACGAAGGCGGGGCGAACGTATATCTGTGCGCTTCCAATCCGCTTTCGACACAGGACGATGTAGCCGCCTCCCTTACAAAGGATTTCGGAATCGACGTTTACGCCATAAAAGGGGAAGATTCCGATACCTATTATAAACACATAGAAAGCATACTCAGCCATGAGCCTAACGTTACCCTCGACGACGGCGCCGACCTAATATCGGTAATACATAAGAAGCATAAAAAATTAATTAAAAATATTAAGGCGTCTATGGAGGAAACGACTACCGGCGTAATAAGGCTTCGCTCTATGCAGGCGGCCGGAGAACTCAAGATACCCGTTATAGCGGTTAACGACGCCGACGCCAAGCATCTTTTCGACAACAGGTACGGCACGGGTCAATCTACTATCGACGGAATAATAAGAGCTACGGATATGCTTCTAGCGGGCAAAAATTTCGTGGTTATGGGTTACGGATGGTGCGGCAAGGGACTTGCATCGAGAGCAAGAGGCATAGGTTCCAACGTCATAGTTACCGAAATCGACCCCGTCAAGGCTTTAGAAGCCGTAATGGACGGATTCAGGGTTATGAAAGGAACTGATGCGGCAAAAATAGGCGATATTTTTTGCACGGTTACCGGCGATATTAACGTTATCGACGTCGAACATTTCGAGAACATGAAAGACGGCGCGATAGTTTCCAACTCCGGACATTTCGACGTAGAAATAAACATAAAAAAGCTGAAAAAAATGGCAAAAAAAGTTAGAACCGTCAAAGATTTCGTCGAAGAATATACTTTGGAAGACGGCAAAAGAATATATCTCCTTGCCGAAGGCAGGCTCATAAACCTTGCAAGCGCGCACGGGCATCCCGCAAGCGTTATGGATATGAGTTTTTCCGTCCAGGCTCTTTCGGCGGAGTTTGCCGTTTTAGGGAAGACTATGTCGCCCGGGGTTTACAACGTTCCTAAAGAAATAGACGAGCGAATCGCTTCCTTAAAACTTAAGTCGATGGATATTGAAATAGATACCCTTACCGAAGAACAGATAAACTATTTAAAATCGTGGCAGGAAGGAACGTAGGACGGGACTGGCGGTTAATCTTTATTAATGTCGTAAATATATTTAATCCCTTTAAGCGTACAGTGTTCGTCAAGGATTTTTTCTGCATTTACGTCTATATCGTCGAATACGAGGCTTGATTGTCCGCCGGTAAAAATTACGCTCAAATTTTCCGCGCCGCAGATATTGTAAAAATCGCAGATATTATCTATAAACCCTTTTATTAAAAACAAAACCCCGTTAAATATTCCGGACAGTATTGCCGATTCGGTATTTGTTCCTATGAGAGTTTTCGGTTTGGCTATTTTAATCAAAGGAAGTTTTTCGGTAGATTCATAAAGACTGTCCGCAAGAGCCGACAAGCCGGGGTAGATAATTCCGCCTAAAAAGTCCCCGTTTTTATTGACGATGTCTATCGTTAAAGCCGTTCCTAAATCGACCACTATTTTAAATTTACGGTTTGAAAAATGGGCGCAACTGACGTTTGCTATTCTGTCGGTACCTATTTTTCCGCTGTTTTCTATGCATATTCTAACATTAAGTTTTGCATCCGGAGAAATAAAGAACGTTTCCAATTTTGCTTTGGCAAAGAATTCTTTGTATAACGGATTGGCGGAAGGCGCCACGGACGAAACGGAAACGGCCTTTAAGTCTTTTAAGGAGATGTTTTTGGACAGGAATTTCTTTAAATCCTGCAGGGACGAAATTTTTGCGGTATCTATCCTGAAAGTTTTAATTATATCGTAGCCGTTCTCTTCAAACAACCCGAAAGAAGAAGACGAGTTGCCTATATCGCACGATAATATCATAAAATAAGTAAATTAAAATTTAAAAGTATATTTCGCCGGAGATAATCTTTTCCAGTTCGTTTTCGCCCGTTTTTAAAAGAAGAGCTCCTTTGGAATCTATGCCTACGACCTGCCCTTCAACCTTTCTATTCTCGACGTTTATCGAGATAACCTTACCCATCATTCCGAAGTATTTTTGATAATAGCCGAGAACGGAAGACAATCCCGTAGATAAAAACATTTCATAGTATTTATCGAATTTATTTAAAATAGAAGCTATCAGCCTGTTTCTGTCGATGAGGGAGCTTGAACCGTTTGTTTTTTCCGATTCTATTAACAGCGAGGTTGCGATATTTTTTATATTACCGTCCATATATTTTTCCGGCATATTTACGTTCATTCCTATGCCAACCACCATATATTCTATCGACATATTCTGCGTGCTCATTTCAGTCAATATTCCTGAAACTTTTTTAGAACCTATGAGAATGTCGTTGGGCCATTTAATCTGAGGCTTGAGGGATGCGACTTCGGATATTGCGTCCGCTACCGATACCGCGGCTAAAATCGTCATTCCCTGGGCTGTTTCCGGAGTAAATTTAGGCCTTAATATTATAGACATATAAATATTGCATCCGCATGGGGATGTCCAGAATTTTCCGTTTCTGCCCCTTCCTTTTTCCTGATAATCCGCAATAACCACGCTTCCGTTTTTTACGCCTTTAGCGGCGAGGTTTCTGGCGAGAGTGTTTGTAGAATCGACTTTTTCTTCATAGTACAAGTTTTTTCCAGCAAAAGACCCCTTCAGCATTTTTTTAATTTCGAATATATCTATATAATTTATTTGTTCCATTTTTCGGCCTCTTAATTTATTATTATATACTATATGCCATTTTTTTTCTTATTTTACTTGGCGAAATTTAAAGAAAAATCGGCGGGAATTACGGAATTGGTAAGCGACCCCATAGAAATATAATCGACCTCTGTTTCCGCGGCAATTTTTCTTAAATTATCTATAGTTATATTGCCGGATGCTTCCGTGACGGCTTTTCCGCCTATTATTACAACGGCTTTTTTCATTGTTTTTATATCCATATTGTCCAGCATTATGACGTCCGCTTTTGCTTCCAATGCAGATTTGACTTCATCTAAAGTCGCGGTTTCTATCTCAATTTTTAAATTTAAACCGGAATAGTGTTTTCTTACCGATTCCATCGCTTTTTTTATTCCGCCCGCAAGTTTAATATGATTGTCCTTTATGAGTATTCCCGATGAAAGGTCGAATCTGTGGTTTTCTCCTCCGCCCGTTTTGACGGCATATTTTTGGAGCAGTCTTAATCCAGGAATAGTCTTTCTCGTGTCTAAAATTTTTGTTTTCAGGCCATCTAGTTCTTTAGACGCGATATTAGATATCGTTGCGATGCCCGACAGGTGCTGGAGGAAATTAAGCGCGGTCCTTTCTCCGTAAAGTATGGCGCTCGCTTTAGCTTCGAGAGATATTATCTTCTGCGATTTAACCGCTCTGTCCCCTTCGCCGCACAAAAAATCTATTTTAAAATTATTTTTTGTAATTATGTCGAACACAGAGGAAAATATCTGCAGTCCGCACACTACGGCATCTTTTTTTGCGGTAACCTCGCAACGCATAACCGGGTCGCCGTCTAAAGTTACGGCATCCGTGGTTATATCGCCGCCTTTGATATCTTCATTCAAAGCCGCATATATAAGAGGTTTTACCTGAAGTTCGAAAATACGCATATCTTAACCGTTATTGTTGTTTAATCTTTTCTATTTCTTCTTTGACGATCTTTTCTATAATTTCTGGAAGATAGGCTTTTACGGCTTCGGTTATTTGAGGTTTAATCTCGTCGATAGTCTTTTCTATGGCGTTTTTTAAATAATCTTCCAATTTAACGAGATTTTGTTCGTCTAAAATTTTCAAATTTAACTCTCCTTCGGATTTTTTAGTATTTATATTCATATCTGGTTTATATGCTTCAGGTTCGACGGCCTCCTCTTCACTGCCTCCTCCTAAAGCTATATTAAAGCCGGCGAAAGGTTCCTCTGAATCTGAGGCGCTTGAAGCGTCGGAGGCATTTTTATTATGCTCCGTCTGAAGAGCTATGGAGTCGAACGATACCGCTGATTCGAAGGTTTCCGCCGGCGTGTTTAATTCAAATATTCCCGCAGGTTTATCGTATTCGGATATATTATCCCTCTCTGAAACTTCAGCGGCATTGTTAAACTGAGACGTTTCGGGTCGTCCGAAGATTTCCGCAGGCGCGTCGGCGAAAATCTGTTCGGGTTCCTGTTGCTGTTCCGGTTCGGGAGTTTTTTCGAGCGGTTCGAACCGTTCTTCCGGTTCTGCGGCTTTTGCATAAGGCGCAGGCAGTTCTTCAGGTTCTGCCGCTTCCGCATATGATGCAAAAGGCGTTGCCTGTTCTTCATCCCTTGCTTCATTCTGAGCGGTAATTAATTCTATATCCGGAATTTCAGCGGCCGTCGCCGTCGGCGCGTCTTCTATGATATAACTGCCGGGAGCATGGGGTTCGTCTTTTTTGTTTAGGTCCTGAAATTCTTTAAATATTGCGTCGTCTTTAAATAAATTTTCGAATGCCTGGCTTAATTCGGAAGATTCAAGGCTGTTATTTTCGTGTTCTTTATTATCGCCAAGGGTATCCACGGTATTCTCGGCGGCGGCTTTTGCGGCGGCATTTTCCTCTGTTTCTTTAATTTCGAAGGCTCCGATATCGTATATCTTTTCTCCCGCATTTCCAGTCTTTGCGGTATTGTCCGCGGCATCAGAAACGGCATTGCTTCCATTAAGCGTTCTTTTTATTTTAGAAATAAAAGTTTCTTTATCGAAAGGCCTGTATATGAAACCGTCGGCTTTAAGTTTTATCAGTGTCTCTCTTTCATTGTCCGATAAATCCGACGGGACTAATAAAATCAGCGGTATATTAGAGAATTCCTTGCTTGTTTTTATTTCCGTTATGCTTTTTTTTATTTCGGTGTCGATAGTGTTGTAGCCTAATACGATTATATCGGGAATTAGGTTTTTAGCCGCTTTATAAATGGCGGTCGGTTCGCCGACAAGGGTAAGCTTAAATTCGGGATTATTGAGAAATATGGTGGCCACGGCTCTTTGCATTGACTCGCTTTCGTCTATAAAAATTAAATTATACGACATAATTTACCGCCTCCCAATGCTTTAAAACATTTGTTATTTTTGATATACTATAATTGTTCTTTGCCAATTTTATCTTAATTTTAATATTTTTAAATAATATAGTCAATAATTTTAAAGCTATTATGTCGACCATAGACAGATATATATTTAAGCAGATGGTTTTTCCTTTCATCTTCGGACTTTTAGTATTTACGTTCAGCGTTACTATAAACCGAATTCTTTTGCTGACTCAGATGGTCCTTAATAAGGGCATAAGCATTTCGGCGGTATTAAAACTCGCAAGTTTAACTATACCGGATTTTATGATTATAACGCTTCCGGTGTCTTTTTTGCTTGCCCTCCTCACCGTGTTCGGAAAAATGACGCAGGATAACGAAATTATGGCGCTTAGGGCATCCGGAATAAGCATAGTCAAGCTTACTAAGCCGGTTTTATTGTTTGCGCTGATACCGCTTTCGTTTTCTATTCTTTTTTCCTTTTATATGGCGCCGAGATTTAATTTCTTTTTCAGGGTTCTTGCCGTAAAAGAGGTTAAAAAGGCGGCTCTTTCGGCGCTGAAAAAAAATTCCCTGACGAACAGGTTCGGAAACCTTAAAATCTTCGTGAAAAACGTTAATACGGATAAATCTACCATGAAAGGCATTTTTATATTAAACAAAGTGCGCAATACGCCTGAAACTTTAATCGCTAAAAGCGGCAGCATAAAATACGACCAAAAGCTCAACACGCTGTCTTTTTATCTAAAAAAGGGAACTATCCAGAACCAGAATCCCGATTCGAAAAACTTCTGGCTCCTTCATTTTGATACCTATAAA
>JAJZLA010000037.1 GCA_021803845.1 bacterium
CGTAAATCATATTGTGCAGATAGCCGCGCTTTATTTTTATCACAGAATTTAAGGGTACTAATCTGCCTGCCGAAGGCGCATATATCCAGATGCTAGATAAGCCGCTTACTCCCGTTCTGAATGAACCCGGCATCCTTAAAAAAATATCTTCCTGATTAAGGTGTCCTTTTTTATGAATAGTTCCAACGCTCATTCCGTTGTTTAAAAGATAAAGCGACTGAGCAATCATTTCGGTGCTTATTCCAAGAATCGCCGCCTTTCTTCTTCTAACGATGACCGCTGCCTTTCTTATCCGGCGCTTATATGAGGAATTTACGTCGGTAACCCCCCTCGTTGTTTTCATCCTAGCTTCTACTATTTTTGATAGTTTTTCCTGCTCGTTGTAATTTTTACCGTAAATTTCGGCTACTATCGTCGATTTTACCGGAGGTCCGGGCGGGCTTTCGAGAACCTTTACCGTAGCGTTATATTCTTTTCCGATTTTATGCACTTCGGGAAGAATGTTTAAAACAAGCTGATGGGAAGACGTGTTTCTTTTGTCTTTATCTATCAGGTTAACCCTTATTTCCGAGAACCAGCTTGCGTTTCTAAAATTAGCACCTCTCAAAAGTCCGGAAAAATCGATAACCGACGGCGTTCCTACTGTAACCACGTAGTTTTTTACCTGTTTTATACGCTTTAAATAATTTACTATCTGCATAGTGGCGATATTGGTATCCTGGAAAGTAGAACCGGGGCGTTTGTTTATCGTAATCAAAAACGTGTTGGTATTTGCGACGGGAAGCATTTTAAATTTTACTATTTTTAAAACCGGAAGGGACATAGCCAAAATAAATAAAATTACTACGACCGACATAAATATATATCTTTTCTTCTTATTTAAAAGCAGAGGCATTAATATCTTGGCATAAAGGCCTTTTTTGACGTCTTTGCCGTGTTCTTTTAATTCTTTTTTGCGAATCAGCGCCATTCCTCTTTCGTTTGCCATAAGTTTAAGGTAAAACCACGGAACTACGGTGAGCGCTACAAATAAAGAAACGAGCATTGCTATCGGAACGTTAAAAGGGATAGGCCTCATATAAGGGCCCATCATTCCAGTTACGAACAGCATTGGAATAAAGGATGATATAACCGCAAGAGTAGCAAAAAAATTAGGATTGCCTATTTCGTTTACGGCGTCCACCGCATAAGCGGGAAGTATATTTCTTTCTTTTGAAAAAACCCTTTCTATGTTGTCGATGACTACTATAGCGTTATCGACTAAAAGCCCCAGGGAAAGAATTAATGCGAACAGGGTAATCCTGTTTAATGTCTGATGGAAAATATAAGCTATGCCGAGGGTAAGAAACAGCATCAGCGGAATGGTAAAAGCAACTATGAATGCTTCTCGCCAGCCTAATATTATTAAAAGAAGTACTATTACTATAGCTATGCTTATTATAAGGTGAAACAGCAATTTATTAACGGCATTGTTTGCTTTTTTTCCGTCGTTTCTGGTTATAGCATAGTGAACGCCGGCGGGAAGGCTTGTTTCGGCTATTTTATGAAATTTTGCGAGAACGCTGTTTACGACCGCAACCGCGTTCTTCCCTCTTCTTTTCGCGACGGCTATGGTTACGGCAGGGTAAATACCCTTGGAATCCGCAATAACCCTGTCGTTTGCATTAATTTTTCCGTAGTTATTTCCGAATCCTATTTCCGATAAAAAATTTAACGGCTTATATGAATATTTAATTTTTGCTACGTCCTTAAGATAAACCGGTTTTCCGTTATAAACGGATATTATAAAGTTCTCGACCGAACTTACATGGTGAAAATATCCGCCGGCCGTCAGAAACATTTTTTTATTATTTTTCTGAAGAAAACCTGCAGGAATGTTTATATTAGTCCCTTTAAGCTCCTGGGCTATCATTAACGGAGAAACGTTATAACCCGCCATTTTCAAGGGATTCAGATAAACGTTGAGCTGCTTGTATCTCGCGCCGTTTAAAAAAGTGACCCCGGTTCCCTTAACGGAATCGAGCCTGTCTAATATCCTGCCGGCGATAGTCGTAAGATAACCCGCGTTATATTTTTTGCTCCATAACGTGATATTTAAAATAGGCACGTGGTTTACGTCTATGGGCTTAATGAGCGGCCTCATTGCGCCCTTAGGAATTTCGTCGAGGTTGGAAAATACTTTATTATATATATCTACAAGGCTCTTATCCCGGCTTGCGTTGACATGAAACTCTACGGTAACTATAGATTCGGAGTTCATCGATATCGAGTAAACGTGCTTAACTCCCGGAATCTGCCACATTTTTCTTTCTAAGGGCTTTGTTACTAAATTTTTAACCTGCTTGCCGCTCGCTCCGGGAAATCTGACTATTACGTTTGCCGCCGGAACTATAATCTGCGGATTATACTGCCTAGGAGTGAGAAGAACCGCTATTATTCCGAAGCCTATGCTAAACAGGATTAATAAAAGCGTTATTTTGTTTTCTATAAAATATTCGGTAATTTTAGCGCTAAAATTTTTATTCATTTATCTAAAAAACTCCTTATCTTATATTATAACTTCGGGTTCACATAGCTTCCTGCGCTTATTTTGTCTAAATCGCTTGTTATTACAATCATTCCGGGATTTAGTCCGTTTATAATTATGACAAAATTATTTTTATACGTTCTGCCCCTTTTTACCGGCTGAAACACGACTTCGCCGCCGCCGTTAACGGTGTAAACTCCAGTTATGCCGAGCCGCCTTACGACCGCGGATTTCGGAACGGTTACGGCTTTCCTTTTTCCTATTTTAAATTTCGCCGTTCCATACATTCCCGGCATAAGCCCCGATTTTTCAGCCCCTTTTATGGCAATTCTAACTAAGACGGAATGGGAATAAGGATTGGCAGACCTTACTACGGATATTACTTTTCCTTCTACAGTTTTATCTATCGACGAAAAATTCAATTTAACCGCTTCTGCGTTTTTTATTTTGCTAAAATATTTAACGTTGACGGATGTCTTAAATTCCAATCTCTTAAGGCTTTGAATTATTAGAAGCATCTGCCCCGGCGCAACAAGGTCTCCCATAGAAACGTTTTTTTTAGTTATAACTCCGTCGATAGGGGAATAAATATTTTTGTAATCCAAATAGTTCCCGGCTTCGTTCAACCCGGCCTTAGCCACTTTATACTGCATTAAGGTGTTGTCGTAGGTCTGTCTCGAAACCGAATTTTCTTTATATAATCTTTTAATCCTGTCGTATGTTTTTTTTGCGTTAATAAAACCGGCTTTCGCGGCATTATATTTTGACCCGATTTCTGGGGCGCTTAGTTTCAATAAAAGATGTCCTTTTGAAACCGCCTGACCCTGATGAACGTTTTCCATGACAACGTATCCCATAATGTGCGCCGATATAGCGGTATTATTTAATGAATCGGTATTTCCGGGAGATTTAAGATAATCAGGGATAATGTTGTATTGGATTTTAAATGCGCCGACGCTGAGCCTGGATTCCGCCCCTCCGGTAAAAGCCTGCTTTTTTGCGCACCCGCTTAACGATAATGATAATACTGCAAACGATACCGCTAAAACGGCGTAAAATATACCGTTGATTTTTTTCATCTCCTTCTCCCTTTATATATCTTAAAATAGCTTAAAAATATCAATTACTTACAGCTGTTTTTATGACTGATTATTTTATATATATAACTATCTATATATAACAATATTATCATTTTCATATGTTTTAAGTCAAATTTTTTTATCAGCCTTTTTTTGCAAAATTTATCACGTCGATAATAGGAAGATATATAGCCAGGGCAAGAAAGAGAACCATGCCGAAAATTATAGTTAAAAGCACCGGTTCTATGCTTGCCTGAAGCATGCTCAGTTGATGATCTAAATCCTCGTCGAAATAATCTGCGACCTTGCCGAGCATTTCGTCTATATGTCCTGTTTCTTCGCCTACGCTTACCATCTGTATGATAATACCGGAAAAAATTTTAGAATTCTTAAAACTGTTCGTGATAGACTCCCCTCTTGTAACGTCGGACTGTATTTCGACAATTTTATTGGTAAAAAATTTATTGTTTACGGCGTTTCTTATAAGCTCGAACGCCCTGTTGACCGGAAGCCCGCTCTGGAATAAAAGCCCGAAAATCCTTGTAAACTGGCTCATCATAGATTTATAAAAAATACTTCCGAATATAGGTATTTTAAGTTTATGTTCGTCCCACCACAGTCTTCCCCCGGATGAATTTAGATAAAGTTTTACGCCCGCTATCAAAGCAACTGCTGCGATTAAAACTATATACCAGTAACTTACGAAAAAATTGGAAATAGCCACTAATATCCTTGTTTCTAATGGAAGAGGAACGTTGAAACTTTTATAAAGCATAGCGAATTTAGGTATAACGAATCCTACTAAAATTACTACGGCGATTATTATTGCGGAAACGACGATTTTTGGATAAAAGGTTGCGCTCTTTACCTTTGCCTTAACCGCCATATCTTTTTCCATTAATAGAGCAAGCCTGACTAGTATATCGTATAAAAGACCGCTAGTTTCGCCGACTTCCACCATATTTACGTATATTTCGGAAAAAACTTTGGGGTGCCTTGCAAAACTTTTAGAAAGAGTCTGACCGCTTTCTACATCTTGTTTTACTAGCGCCAGAATTTCCTTAAATTTTTTATTTCTTGCGAATTCCATTAAAGAATCAAGGCTTTTGGTAAGAGGCACGCCGGATTGATACAGTGTGGCAAGCTGTCTCGAAAAAACTATTACGTCTTTTTTGGAGATGCTCTGAAATGCGGGAAGAAGGTCTCCCCATGAAAAACTTGCGGCTTCTTCTACCGAAATAGGAATAAGCCTCAATTCTTCTATCTGTTTTTCAGCAGAAATAGATGAAACGGACTCTATTCTTCCGGCTATGAGTTTCCCCTGCCTGTCTCTCGCCTTATAATTGTATATAGCCATAAATAAAATTTGCCCGGCTAAAATTTATTTTTATATATAATATAATATTACCTTAAATCACCTTTAAAAACTATTGTTTTATTTTTTATATATATTATATGTCCTGAGTAGCCTGCAAAACTTCCTCCAGAGTCGTAACTCCTTCTATTACTTTTTTTAATCCGGCCATTCTCAGAGGAACGAAACCTTCCTTTATTGCGGCGTTTCTTATCTGCGCCGCGTCGGCTTTTTCGATAATCAGTTTTTGGACGTTTCTCGAAGGCGTTAAAATTTCCTGTATGCTTATCCTTCCGTGAAAGCCCGTTCCTCTGCATAAATCACAGCCCTTTTCTTCATAAAACTTAAAATTAACGCCTGCAGGAAGACCGAGTTCCTTAAGGA
This sequence comes from bacterium, assembly GCA_021803845.1. Next base: position 5,345 of record JAJZLA010000037.1, read on the forward strand.
GTTCCGGCTCCGGCGCATACGCCTCCTTACAGCTGTCGCAAAGGCGCTTTACCAGTCTCTGTCCGATGATTCCGGCAATCGAAGAAGAAATCAAAAAAGGCTCTATGCCCATATCGGCAAGCCTTGAAATTGCGCTGGAAGAATCCTGCGTATGAAGCGTAGAAATTACGAAATGTCCGGTTAATGCCGCCTGAATCGCTATTCTTGCCGTTTCTTCGTCTCTTATTTCGCCTACAAGAATAATATCCGGATCCTGCCTGAGCACCGCCCTTAAGGCGTCGGGGAACCCCATTCCTCCTTTTTGATTGGCTTCTATCTGATTTATATATCTTATTTTATATTCTACCGGGTCTTCTACGGTGATGATATTTTTATTTATGCTGTTAAGTTCCGCAATCATCGAATATGCCGTTGTCGTTTTGCCGGAACCGGTAGGTCCCGTTATCAGAAATAGTCCGTATTTTCTGTATATTATCTTTAAAATTTTTTCTTTATCGTTTTTGTCGAGCGGAAGCTCAGAAACCTTATTGACCTTTGAAGTTTTGTCTAAAAGCCTGAAAACCGCTTTTTCACCGTTTATGGTCGGAACTACGGAAACCCTTACGTCTAAATTTTTTTCTCCGGCGTTTATGTCGAACCTCGAATCCTGCGGGTTCCTTTTTTCCGCTATATCCATATTTGCCATTATCTTTATTCTTGCTATAACCGGATTTAAAAATTGGAAAGGAATTCTTCTTGCCTCCGTAAGTTCGCCGTCTATCCTTTCCCTTACTATCATTTCGTCGGAAAGAGGCTCTATGTGTATATCGGAAGCCCTGCTTTTGGAAGCCGAAAATATTATATCGTTTACGAGCTTAATTATATTTACGTCTTCGGACTGCAGGACTTCCTTGACCGCGGCTGAAGCAGAAGGTGAAGAAGAAAAATCTGCCGCCCCGGCCTGCCGCGCCGCTAAGCCGGTAAAATTTTTATTATCGGTAGGAACGACGTTTTGATATGAAGCAGCTTTAGATAAGTCTTTAGCCGTCCAGACAAAATCTATAGATTTAGAGATATCGTGTTCTTTTGCCAGAACTATATCTATATTATAATTAATATTCCTTTTTAAGGCATCGGTAGCAAAAACGTTAAGCGGGTCGGACAGCGCAACTGTAAGAATACCGTCGGCAAGGCTTATCCCTACCATTTTAAACTGCCTCGAAAGCCCTTCCGATATCAGCCTTCCGACAGCCGGGTCTATTATGAGCTTTGAAAGGTCTATTTTTTTTAAGCCTATCTGAGAGGAAAGCGCATCCAGTATATTGTCTTCCGAAAGTATTCCGAGGGCGGTCAACGCCGAACCTAATCTCAGATTGCGCTTTTTTCCCTCCGTAAGAGCGGTTTCCAGCTGGGTCGCGTTCAAAAGTCCGGCGTCTATAAGTATCTCGCCGAGCTTTTTAGTTTTCGATAAATTATTTATTATTACGCCCATATTCGCCTGCTAAAAATGTTCCGATATATACCTTAATCATGCAATAGAAAATATTTAGATGTTTCTTTTATATATAAATTCTGGATTCCTGCTTTCGCAGGAATGACACTCTTCGGGTGAAAAGTTAATTACAACATTGTCATTCCTGCGAAAGCAGGAATGACACTCTTCGGGTGAAAAGTTAATTACAACATTGTCATTCCTGCGAAAGCAGGAATCCAGAAAATAAATCTTTAAGAATAATTATAATATATACAAATTCCCGATAATCATGTCAAAGTCTCTAAAAAGCCGACAGTTTTGTAAAATTCGTCGGGCGGCAACTGCCCAGGAGCGGTAATTCCGTAAGGCGAAGAGCAGTATGCAAGATAAGAGCCGTAAATTACCGACGAAGCTCTGGTTATCCTGCCTTTTTCACCCATCCCGAAAACTATAAATTCCGGAAACGCCGTTTCATCCGTCTTTTTTATAGAACGTATCTTTATATTTTTTTCGGATACGCTTTCTACATCTTCTTCCGAAATGACGGTATCAGCCAGCTTAAAATAATCGGCGCCGAAATAGCTTGAATCTAAATACAATCTTACGGTATCGAGCAAGCCTATACACCCTTTAAAATCGTGAACCGAAAGAATAACCTGCGATTTTTTTGAATGGGCGAATTTTATAAAATTTTTTATAACGTTTCGCTCTAAAATATCTAGTTCTATATCGCAAATATCTATGCCGAGTTCTATAACCGCCCTTAAAAATTTTATTCTTTCGGGTTCTAAGGCTGCCCTGCTGCTTTTTTCGGCAATTTCTAAACCGGACGGCTTTGCTAATATTTGTTTGTGCAAAAAGGAAATACATACGTTCGCGCTGTAATAAAAATCCCTGTTTGTTCCTATAGTTTTAATTCCTTTATTTTTTGCGTAAGAAATTATTTTTTTAATTTCAGGCAAAACGGCGTCTTTATTAAAATATCTACTAGAATTTTTTGGTTTTTTATCCGGCGGACGGTTTGAAAGCCCTGTTTCTGGAATCATATCGAACCTGAGCTCAATGAATTCAGCATCTTTGCTTTTTGCGTAATCTACGGCGTCATATACAGCGCTTAAGCCGGTATTCCCTATTGACAGGCAGGTTCTCGGTTTCATTTGCCCGCTTCCTTTTTTGCTTTTATTTTGTCGCAGGCGAGTTCTCCGCCGAGTCCCCATTCGTCGGAAGGAAACTCTTCGACTACCACCCATACGTTATTTTCGTTGATGCTTAAACTTTCGGACACGCTTTTAGTAATAGATTTAATAAGGTTTTTTTTCTGCTCTTTTGTTCTTCCTTCGAGCATTTTAACCGATACGAAAGGCATTTTTTTCCTCCTTAACATAAAATTTTATTTAAAATTATAACAGATATAATATTTTTAGGCAACGGTTTTGCCGGCGTCAAAACAACGGGTTCAATTAAAAATAACTGTAGATTTTTAACATAATGCCGATATATAATAAAAAATAATAATTTTACGAAAAAAAACAGTCGGACTGTTTATTTTGTTTCTACTTAAATGGAGGGATGTTTATGTTCAAGACATTAAAATCAAAGCTTTATTTTATTATAGCCGGAGGTTTTATTTTTATCCTGCTGGTCAATCTTTTGCTGATTATTTACTCTAAAGGCTTAAATAACGAAACGGTAAACTCCGACGTTATTTCCAGCACTTCGATGGGAATCAAAACTTTAAAGGGCAATCTTCTGCAGATTATCCTTTTATCCCACATAAAAATGCTTAAAATGAACGCGGTAAAATCTAAAAAAGCGAAAGCTAAAATAGAAAAATACTACGATGCGAAAATATTAAAATTAGCCGGCGATTCAAAACAGGTTTTCTCAAACGTAAATAATGCCCTTATAGGATACACTATGGGATTCGGCAAGGTTAAAGCGGCTTCGGTCTTCGGAACGGACAAATCGAAACTGCAAAGATTTTCGTCCAAAAAAACCGGCATTCTTTTAAAAAGCCTAAAAAGTAAATTTTATATATTCCGCCCCATAGTCGGCAGGCTTTTAAAATATCCTCTTCTTCTGGGCGGAGCGATGAGCACGAAATATTTCGACAGCCAGCTCAGTCCGATGGTTGCCCAGATAACACAGGTTAACGGCATTATAAAAAACTCGTATTATAAAAAGATAAAGTTGCTCGATTATATATTTATAGCATTCCCGATCGCTTTTTTAATCGGCGCGGTTATAATCATGCTGTATTTTAAAAAATCGGTCATAAGAGTTTTGAACTTAGTCGATGCCAAAATCAAGCAGATCGCCGGCGGCGACCTTACCTCCAAAATCAAAATATCCGGCGTCCATAAAGAAAGCGAAATAGGCATCCTTATAGAACAGGTAAACAGCCTGGTAGATTCTTTATCCGGCAACGTAAGGGGCATAGTCAGCACTTCCAACTCC
>JAJZLA010000038.1 GCA_021803845.1 bacterium
ATGTCGAATTCCGCCTCTTTAAATGGGGGGGCGACTTTATTTTTTACTATTCTCGCTTTAGTGCGCGAACCTACGACCTCGTCTCCTTTTTTGATTGAACCTATTCTTCTTATGTCTATTCGGACGGAAGCATAAAATTTAAGGGCGTTGCCTCCGGTGGTAGTTTCGGGAGAACCGAACATAACGCCTATTTTCATTCTTATCTGATTGATAAATATAACGGATGTGTTCGATTTCGCAATTGCCGAAGTAAGTTTTCTCAACGCCTGCGACATAAGGCGGGCTTGAAGCCCCATATGCGCATCGCCCATATCGCCTTCTATCTCGGCCTTGGGAACAAGAGCGGCAACCGAGTCTATAACTAAAACATCGATAGAACCGGACCTCACGAGAGAATCGGCTATTTCCAAAGCTTCTTCGCCTGTGCCGGGCTGGGAAATTATAAGTTCGTCCACGTTTACACCGATTTTTTTTGCGTATTTTAAATCTAAGGCGTGTTCTGCATCGATAAAGGCGGCGATACCGCCTTTTTTTTGGGCCTGAGCGACGATTTGAAGGGTAAGGGTAGTTTTTCCCGAGGATTCAGGACCGAATATCTCGATAACTCTTCCTTTAGGTATTCCTCCGATACCGAGGGCAATATCTAATGACAGAGAACCAGTAGGAATAGACTGAATATCCTCAGCCGGCGGTTTTCCGCCGAGTTTCATTACAGCTCCGGCTCCGAACTGCTTTTCTATCTGGGCAATAGCAAGGTCTAACGCTTTTATTTTCTGCTCATGCATAGGCTGTTCCTTAACTTTATTTTCTGACAGGGACGGACTCGAGTCTCCCTTATTGCCGCCGGATTTTAACGCCATAATTATTCCTTCCTTTTCTTATTTTATTTTTTTTATTTAAAAGTTATATATCAAAAAAGAAATATTATCAAGTTAAATTATTGTTACGTTTTTATTAAAGACTGCGGCGTCCCGCTTACAAGGCGGTATATCCAGAACAACGCCATTTTTGCCGTATATGCTTTAACGTCTAAGCGGGAACCGGAAAACGAATATTTTCTTACTTCTTTTACTTTGGAACTGGAAAGTGCTATGAAAACCGTCCCTACGGGATAATTATCGTATTCCGTTTTGGGTCCGGCAAATCCGGTTACCGCAATACCTATGTCGGCCTTTGCATTTTCTCTCGCTTTTTCCGCCATTTCTATAGCACATTTATCCGATACCGCGCCCTCTTTTTCTATAACCGCTTTATCTACTCCAAGAAGAGCGGTTTTTGCGTAATCGGAATACACCACGCCGCCGTAAACGAAATAAGCCGAAGCCCCCGGCAAATCCGTAAGCTTATCCGAAATATAACCGCCGGTAAGCGATTCCGCAACTGCAATCTTTATACCGTTTTCTTTTAGAAGATACGAGCATACTATATTAAGTTCGTCATCGTCGAAACCGTAAAGATAGTCTTTAAAAATTTCGCCGACTTTATTGTCCAGCGACTTTACGTTTTCGTTAAGTTTCTGGGTAGAAACGCCGTTGACGGCGGCGGACACGATGAATTCGCCGTATGAAAATTCATAATCAAGGCCACACTCGGCAGTTTTTTTTAATTTTTCGAAAAGAATTTCGAATTCTTTTTCCTTTAAGCCAAAAAGCTTATATTTCCTTAATCTGACAAAATAATTAATGCCGAGCTTACCGAGCATTTTTCCGAGTATATGATTCTTAAACATATTTACGGCATTTTTAGTTTCAAGCGGCATAGCCGCAAAAAATATAGGCTCGGTCAGATAAAAACCGGAAATTCCGGAATTCTGGTTAGGTACAATAAAAGAATGTTCTGGAAAATAACAGGCTTTTTCATCGGAATTGCCGAAAACTTTCTTTTCGGATTCATAAACAAGGGCCATTAAATCTGCGGCATCTTTGCTTCTGACAAGTTCTCTCTTAAAAACCGCGGAAACGGTATCGCGGGTTAAAGAAACACCCTCTTTCATTCCCCCGCATACTATAACGAAAGAATCTCCGGACGCCATATAAGACATTACTTTATATATGCCGTCTCTCTGGCTTTCAGGCATTATAACGGCTTCTTTAAACCCCAAACCGTAATTTGAAAGCACGTCGGAAAGGTCTTTTATAATCTCTCCCGCTCCAGCAAAATTATGGTTATCTGATATAACAAGGATTTTAATATCTTTATGCTCTTTGTCTTTATTTTCCATGTTCAAGATTTAGTCTATACTGTTCTTTATACGATTCAGGATATTATTTTAACATTTTTTCTATAAAAAGGTAAAATCTACGCTCAAAATCCTGCTATAACTATTATTATAAAACGCAAAACTATCAAGGAGAAAACGGCGGCGGCAAGGTCGTCGAGCATAATGCCTAATCCGCCCTTGACTTTTTTGTCGATTATTCCGATAGGAAAAGGTTTCAATATATCGAAGAAACGGAATAACGCCAGCCCGCATAACGCATATATAAAAAGGTGAAAAAAAGAAAAACGCATCCATAACAGCCCCGCCGCAACCGAAAGATATCCCAGCACTTCGTCTATTACGACAAAAGGCGGGTCGGCGATGCCCGATATTTTTTCCGCCTTGGACGAGAAATAAACCCCCGAAATAAATATAAAAAGGCAGAGCGCTAAATAATAAAAAGGATTTAAAAACCTTAACAGCAGTATATATAATAAAAATGCCGCAACGGAACCGGCAGTACCAGGGCCGTATGGAAAAAACCCGGCATAAAAAAAGGAAGATATTAAAATAGAAATGTTTCGGATATCTAAATTTTTATATTTTTTCATTTTTTAAGACTGAAATTTGTATCTTCTCATAGATATATTTAAAAGTATAGCCGCCGCCGACATATCGACCACTAGCGACGTCCCTCCGTAGCTGAAAAAAGGAAGCGGAACGCCCACGACCGGCAAAAGCCCTACCGTCATATACATATTTATTATAGCATGAAACGTAATAATGCCTAGGGCGCCTCCGCCTAGAAGAAATCCCTGCAGCTTTTTTGCCCTGTAAACTATTTTAAAGCCCCTTATTATTACAATAAAATATAGCGCTATAAGAACCAGCCCGCCTAAAAAACCAAACTGCTGCATAAACGTAGAAAATATAAAATCGGTGTGTTTCGCCGGCAAAAAATCTAAAGTGCTCTGAGAACCGTTACCGAACCCGTCTCCAAAAAACCTCCCCGCCCCGACCGCGATTTCCGACTGGATAATGTTATATCCGGCTCCCAGATAATCTTTGGCAGGATGTAAAAATATAAGTATTCTGCTTTTTTGATAGGGTTTTAACCTGAACCACAAAAGCGGACCGACGACCAGCGCAATTCCGGCAAGAACGGCCATAGAACTTTTTTTGATTCCGGCAAGAAAAACCATAATAAAACCGATAAATAAAACGATAAGCGCCGTACCTAAATCGGGCTCTTTTGCTATAAGCAGAACCGGTATGATAATTACTATAAAAGGAACGATAAGCCCTTTAAGGGAATAGCCTTTTTTATTTTCATACGACGTAAAGTACTTGGCAAGGGCAAATATTAAGCCTATTTTCATGAGTTCGGACGGCTGGAACGAAAACATGCCCAGAGAAATCCACCTTGAGGCTCCGTGGGTAATTCTGCCCTTTAACAGTACGACCGTAATAAATATTAAAATAAAGCCGTAAATATAATAGGCGGCTTCTATAAGCGTATTATAATCGATAGTTATTATTACGGACATTATAAAGAAAGATATTACAAACCATATAATCTGCTTTATTACGTAGGGGTCGAGGAAATCCTTGTGGTTTAAGCTCAAAGAACCGTAAAGATTTATAATGCCTATGACGGATATTAAAATAACCGTGAAAAACATTATAAAATCAAAATTTTTAGCGTACTGATTATCCAATATTTTCATATTAAAAACTCGTATATATAAAGCTCGGCAGTTTGCTTTTGTTTTTCCCGCCTTTTTTGCCTTTTTCGTTTTTTTTATGCAGAGGCGGCTTCCATAAGCCTTTTTGCTCTAAATATTTTTCGACGATTTTTTTAGCTATGACCGCCGCGTTCGCTCCGAGAAATCTTGCATGCATATCCAATACCACGACGGCTATTTTAGGGTCATTCAAAGGAGCAAATCCCACGAACCATGCATTATCGCGGTATTTTCTCGGTATATATTTTATATCGTAAATAGAATATGTTTTTGAAATAATCTGGGCTGTTCCGGTTTTACCGCAAAATTTTATGCCTTTTATTCTTGCGTTTATCGCCGTTCCGTAATTCTTGCTTACGACGCCGCAAAGACCCTTTTTAACGGCGTTAAGATATTTTTGTTTTATATTTATGCGGCGGACGAATTTGGGCTTCATTTCTTTCAATATCTTTCCGTTCCAAGACACTATCTTTTGCAAAAGAAACGGCCTGTAAAGATTTCCGCCGTTGGCTATAGCACTGTATGCCATCAAAAGCTGTATGGGAGACACCAGGTCGTAACTCTGTCCTATGATTGCGGAAAGGGTTGAACCTTTATACCAACGGCTGTGATACCTTTTATAGACAAGCCGCTTGGTCGGTATGAATCCCGGATTTTCGTCTGGAAGGTCTATTCCGGTTTTCTCCCCCAAGCCTAACCTATGGGCGTAATCCGCAAGCTGATCTATGCCTATCCTGACCCCTATAGAATAAAAATATGTATCCACGGATTCCGCAATCGCCCTGTAAAGGTTTACTTTAGAATTTTGATAGGGATTCCAGTTATAAAATACGGCATTACCCAGTTTAAAAGTCGGACCGGAATAAATTTTTTCTTCGGGCGTGATGAGATGCAAAGACAAAGCAGCAAGAGAAGCAACCGCTTTAAAAGTCGAACCGGGGGCAAGAGCATTCTGAATACCTTTGTTCTGCAAAGGATGTTCGTCGTTGTTTATAATTGAATCCCAGTGCTTTCTGCTTATGCCCTCCGAAAAATAAAAAGGATTAAAAGACGGCGTAGATACCATAGCCAGAATTTTTCCGTTGTTAGGATTAACCGCGATTACAGCACCCTCTCTTTTTTTCATAAGCTTGTACGCAAGTTTTTGCAGGGAAAAATCGAGCGTGGTATATAAATTCGCACCCATAACCGGCTTTTTGACGACTATATTGCCTATGGGTTCGCCTTTGGAATTCACGACGATTCTTTTTTCGCCGTCTTTGCCGTGCAGATATTTTTGATAGTAATACTCCAGTCCGGTTTCTCCTATAATATCGGACGAGTTAAGATAACCGTACTTTTTTTCTTTTAACTCCGTCGAAGATACCGGCCCGACGTATCCGAAAATCTGGGCGCCCATTTTCCCAAATGGATAATGTCTTATAGGAATTTTTGCTATAAAAAAACCCTTCAGAAAGAGCTTGTTCACCTCAAACTTAGAAAGTTCTTTAATCGAAATATTGCGGATTAAAATAATAGGCTCGTAGGGAGGCAAAAATTCTTCTTTTTTTACTTTTTGTAAAATCTTTCTATAGTTTTTATGCATTAAACCCGCAAGGAACTTGAACTCCGTTTTCTTTTTTTTTACGCGCGATAAAATAACGGCGATATTAAACGAAGATTCGTTATCTACGAATATTTTACCGCTTTTAGAAAGTATATCGCCTCTAGGAGCGGTAAGATAAATTACTCTTGTAGCATTATCTTTCGCCAGTTTGTAATAGTAGCCGCCTTCGACAATCTGCAGATAAAAAAGCCGGACGATTAATATTGCAAGGAGTATCGTAACGATAACCGCAAGTAAATTAATCCTGTTTTTCTGCCCCTTTAATATTCCGTTTTCGTTATATTGAGACGACATATTTTATCTGCATAGAATTTCCGACATCCGGTCGTGAATCAAACCGTTAGATGCCAGTATCCTTTTTTTATAAATATCCAGAGGTTTTTTGCAAAAATCCGTAACCACGCCTCCGGCTTCTTTAATTATCAAACTTCCCGAAGCCATATCCCACGGGTTTAGATTAAGCTCCCAGTATCCGTCGAGAAATCCTGCGGCGACGTAACAGATATCTAAAACCGCCGAACCGAGCCGCCTTATGCCCCTCACGTCAACTGAAATATTCCTGAAATAGTCGAAATTATTATCGGGATTAATTTTTTTATCGTACGGAAAACCGGTTGACAGCAGGCATCTTTCGAATACGGCCGTTTTAGAAACGTTAATCTTTTTGCCGTTTAAATACGCTCCGCCGTTTTTAACGGCGGAAAACATCTCTTTTAAGACCGGATTATATGCGCATCCCATAATTATTTCCGAATCTTTTTCCAGCGCTGCAGAAAAACAAAAAATAGGAAGTCCGTGGGCATAATTCGTCGTGCCGTCCAACGGATCTATAATCCATTTAAATCCGGAATTATTAGAAATATTAAAGTTGTCTTCTTCGGCAAGAATAGAATGGGACGGAAACGCTTTTTTAATGCTGAGGACGGCATAACTCTGAGAGGCCGCGTCGGCTTCAGTAACTATATCGACAGGACCTTTATATTTTACGGTATGAGTTTTTCTAAAATTTTTAGAGATGATTTTTCCGCAATCTTTAGCAAGTTCGACCGCGAAATCTAAATAATTTTGTAAATCTTCCATATTAAACTTCTTTACCGTTCATTTTTTTATAATAGCGCCAGTCAAATTAAATTAAATCAATAGGGATGAAACGCCGATAACGCGCTTCTGTTAATTTTAACGTTCGATTTGGATTCTAAATAATCAACGTAATCATCAAGAAATTCCTGCTCTTTCTGAAAACCGTAAATCTCTTTTTCTTTTAACAATGCCTCTCCGCCGCCTTTAGTATTTGCATCGTAAACATATTCGGGAAAATAAACCTTTAATATTTTAATTGCGGCATACCCTGATTTCACCGGAAAAACCCCAGATACAACCTCGCCCTGCCCCGTAGAAAATATAGATTTAAGTATGCTTCCGCTTATGGAATATTTTTTGAAATAAGCCGATTTTACGAGGTCTATCTCCGAAAAAAGAGGAACTTTCCTAACCGTTCCGCCGTATTTTTTTGCCTGTCCGCTAAAGTCTTTATTATAGATGACCGCTTTCTTAAGAAAACCGCCTGCTTTGTTTTTCGAGCCGAAAACCGCTATTTCAAAAGAAACGGATTTATTTTTAATTTTATAGTCGTTTAAAAATTGAACGTCGGCTATGCTGAAAGATTCGCCTATTATTCTTCTTATATAACCCCTTATTATTTGGGCTTTATATTTTTTTTCAAAACTTGCTGGAGTAGTATGGTTGGAAAGGAGAATGTTTTTAAACAATCTGTTGCTGAATTTTCCGTCTTTTTGAAACTCTTGAAAAGATGCTATATTACGCGCTATAAATCCGTCGGAAACATTTATTCCGAATACGTCTTTTTTCGATTCCAAAACTCTGTCGGCAATTAAAGACGAGAGAGCGGAACCGGTTAAATCCAATTCGCTTAATTCTTTTTGGTTTAATTTTTTTCCATAAAGTTTCTCGTATTCATTTTCAAGCTTTCCGTAATACCTGCTTAACTCGTTTAAAGATATTCTCTTTCCGGCTACCGTGGCGGCATCCTGAGGCGAAACCCCTCTTCCTACGCCCAAAATATATGGAAGAAAACTAAAGCCTACGATAAATAAAAGTCCTACAAGTATTGTAATAATTTTACCTGCGGTATGTGCATAAAATCTTCTTAAGAAATCAAGCATAATTTTTTAAAGCTCCTTAAATAATTTTAATATTTTATTCCTGTTGCATTATATTTTATATTCAGGCTGAAATTTATGCAAATATTTTCTTCTAATTTATAAATATATTATTTTATTCTTTTTTAAAAAATTTTTATATCCTGCTTTTTTAAAAAAGAAAAATACCGCGGGGGTAAAAAGAGCGGTCGAAACGGACACGGGGAAACCGTAGAAAAGGAAAAAATCCCAATATAAAAAATGCATGCCGTAGTAATAAAAGACAATCAGAAAAAGCGCGAGATAGTAAACCGACGAGGCGATAAATGCTGATAGTATCTCGGTAACCGCATTGTCGTAAGGAATCTTGCGCCATAAAATATATGAAACAACATAGGACAGCGTTCCTATAAATCCGAAAACGGAAGGATTTAAAGGCGTCATAGAACCGTATATATAAAATAATATATAGGTCGTAAGCCATCCGGGATATAGGTCTAAATATGCAGATATATATACTAAACCGGCTATAGCGAGATTGGGAAATATATAGAAACCGCCGGAACTGAAATTATCGTTAAAAATTAGGGACAATATCATTAAAAACAAGAATAAACATATTGTGTAAATATATTTGTATATATTATTTCTCGACGAGGACATATTTGCCGTTAAATAAATTTTTATATGGGACTATGGTTACGCGCTGAAATATATTATAGCTTTTTTTTCTTATAAGGACTACCCTGCCTACATATATGCCTGGAGTAAAAACGCCTCCCAGCCCTGACGTCAAAATTTTATCTCCTTTATCTATTTTTTTGGAATTGAATACGAATCTCATCTTGAGATAACCGTTCCCTATTCCCTGCGCTATGCCCATAGTTCCGGTATTAGCATCTATTACCGAAAAAACGCATTTCGGATTGGTAACAGGAATAACTCTGGAACGATGGCGTCCCGCATAAACGACCCGGCCTACCACTCCCCCGTACGAAATAACACCGTCTCCGTTCTCGATTCCGTCTTTAGCGCCTTTATTTATATAGAGACTATAAAACCAGTCTTCTATCCCGTGAAGCAGAACGGCGGCGGGAATCGACTTTTTATTTATGGAGTTTTTTAAAAATAGGACGGCTTTTAAGTTCCTATTTTCTATATCGTAGGCCTTATAAAGGTTCAGCTTAAATTTTATCTTCTTTAATTCCGACTTAAGCTTCTTATTTTGCTCCTTAACGGATACAAGGTCTATATAATTTTTATAAAGTTTTTCGGAAATTCCGACCGGATAATCTACGGCTTTATAAATTGAATATACTGAATCGCTTATAAAATCAGAAAATAAACCTCCGAATTTAAATCCGTTCGCGGAAAGTATATAAATCGAGGCTGATATTGCTATGATTATAAGAAGAACTATTGCGTCCTTGTGTTTTTTAAGCTTTAACTTTTTAATAAATTTTCCACAACGATTAAATAATTACGGGG